>JBPEXC010000259.1:0-9531 GCA_052032035.1 Acidimicrobiales bacterium
CGACGGCGCCGGTCACGACCGGGTCCACGACGACGGTGCCGTCGACGGTCGGGTCGACGGAGCCGACGACCCAGCCGGTGGCGGTGCCCGTGCGGACGGGCGCCGACGTGCTCGTGGCCGACGGGCTCGGCGAGCTGCGGGGGCAGCGGGTCGGCCTGATCGTGCACCAGACGTCGGTGGTCGACGGGGTCCACCTGATCGACTGGGTCGCCGACGCGGCGGACGTCGAGCTGGCCGCCATCTTCGCCCCGGAGCACGGGCTGCGGGGTGTGGCCGATGCCGGGGAACTCGTGGCCGACTCGGTCGACGCCGACACCGGCGTGCCCGTGCATTCGCTCTACGGCTCGACCCGGGCGCCGACCGCCGAGATGCTGGCCGGGATCGACACGCTCGTGTTCGATCTGCAGGACGTCGGCACCCGCTTCTACACGTACACGGCCACGATGGGTCTCGCGATGCAGGCGGCCGCCGAGCACGGCGTGCGGTTCGTGGTCCTCGACCGGCCGAACCCGATCGGCGGCGAACGCGTCGAGGGGTTCGCCCGCACGCCCGATCACGTGTCGTTCGTGTCGCAGTACCCGACCCCGGCCACCCACGGCCTCACCGGCGGCGAGCTGGCGACGATGATCGTCGGCGAGACCTGGCTGCCCGGCTTGGACGGGTTGGACCTCTCGGTGGTCGACCTCCACGGGTGGTCCCGCGCCCACCTGTGGGACGACACCGGGCGCGACTGGCGGCCACCGAGTCCCGGCTTGCCGAGCTCGACCTCGGCGTTGGTCTACCCCGGCACCGTGCTCGTCGAGGCCACCGATCTCAGCTACGGGCGCGGGACGCTCACCCCGTTCACGATGGTCGGGGCGCCGTGGGCCGACGCCGAGGCGTTGGCCGCCGAGCTCGATGCGCGGGCGCTGCCCGGGGTGCGGTTCGAGGCGACCACGTTCGTGCCGGCCGACATCCCCGACATGGCCACCGACCCGCCCTTCGAGGGTGTCGAGGTCCATGGCGTCGAGATCGTGCCGACCGATCCGTCGTCGTTCGAGCCGGTGCGGACCGGCCTCCACGTGCTCGAGGTGTTCCAGGCGGCGTCGCTGGCGGCGGGTGAGGGCTTGATCGTCGACCGGGCCGCAATGTTCGATCTGCTCGCCGGTACGACCGAGCTCCGTCTCGGCCTCGAGGCGGGCACGCCGGCCGACGATCTCGTCGCCGCCTGGCAAGCCGACGTCGCCGCCTTCGAGGCGCTGCGGGCTCCGTACCTGCGGTACTGAAGATTCCATCGGCTGGCCTCCTCGACGCGACCGCGAGTCGTACCCTTCGTCGATGGCAGAACTCTCGCAGCCCGACGCCGAGGCCCTCGTCCGCTCCATCGCCGAACTCACTCAGATGGCCGACCGCGCGCTGGCACCTCTTCGCTCGCCGTTGAGCGACCGCTTGATCGAACACCTCGGCGAGCTCGGCGGGGATCCGGCGACCACGTCGATCTCGCTCCCGGTGATCGAGCGCGTCAATCTCCAGCTCGCCGTCGACGCGCTGGCCGCCGAGGTCGACCAGTTCGAGGTCGTCGGATTGTCGAGCGACATCGGCAACTACGGCGGTGCGTCGCTCGGCGCGATCCTCGCCGGGACCTGGCACGGTCCCGGCGAGACAACGCGGCAGTACATTTCGGTGGAGGTCGACGCCGAGGAAACGGTCGACTGCCTCCAGAGCGGCATCGTGCTGACCGAGTTCGATGGCGAGCCGGTCGCCGCCTTGCTGTTCGCGTCGGACCGGAGGCATCCGCGCGAGATCGTCCTGGAGGTCATCGGCGAGACCAGGCAGACCGCCGACGGGTTCCTGCAGCGACTTCGTCGACTCATGGACGAGCACAACGCCTTCCGGGGAAAGGCGATCGCGTTCACCTTCGGTCGTCACGGCGAGTTCGGGCTCGACTTCGTTCAGCTCCCCGCAGTCGAGCGGGCCGATGTGATCCTGGGCGACGGTGAACTCGCCGCCATCGAGGCCCACGCCATCGGGGTCAGCCTCCATGCCGACGAGCTGCGGTCGAAAGGTCAGCACGTCAAGCGCGGCCTACTGCTCTACGGGCCACCAGGCACCGGCAAGACCCACACGATCGCCTATCTCGTGAACGAGATGGCTGAACGCACCACGATCGTCCTCACCGGCGGTGCCGTTGCCGCAATCGGTCAGGCCGGCACGATCGCCCGATCGCTCCAACCGGCCACGATCGTGGTCGAGGACGTCGACCTCATCGCCCTCGACCGCAGCCTGCCCGGCGCTGAGCACAACGCGCTGTTGTTCCAGCTGCTCAACGAGATGGACGGTCTCGCGGAGGACGCCGATGTGCTGTTCGTGCTGACGACCAATCGCGTCGACATGCTCGAACCGGCATTGGCGGCGCGACCGGGTCGAGTCGACGAGGCGATCGAGTTCTCCCTTCCCGACGCCACCGCCCGACGTCGGCTGCTCGACCTCTACGTCGACGGACCGCTCCCCGATGATGTCGACGACATCGTGGCTCGACTCGAGGGCACCGCTCCGGCGTTCGTGAAGGAGCTGGCCCGACGAGCGGAGCTCGTGAAGTTGCGGGGAGGGGACGGTGCGACGAGCGCCCTCGCCGTCGCGCTCGACGCAATGCTGGACCACGCGACACCGGTGCTTCGGCGCACGCTCGCTGGTCCGGAGTCGTGAGCCGTCGTCGCGAGCGAGCATCGTTGGGTTCTCGGCCCGCATCGACCACGATGGGCTCGTGCAACCAACGCTCGTGATCATGGCCGCCGGACTCGGGAGCCGCTTCGGCGGTGTGAAGCAGCTCGCCCGGGTGGGCCCGAACGGTGAGGCCTTCCTCGACTTCTCGATCAAGGACGCCCTCGCCGCCGGCTTCGGCAGCGTGGTGATGATCGTGCGGTCGGAGATCGAGGCTGACGTGCGCGACCACATGGCCGAGCAGCATCCCGATCTCGAGGCCGTCTACGTCCGCCAGGACGACCTGCCGCCGGCGCGGGACAAGCCCTGGGGCACCCTCCACGCAGTGCTGAGCGCGGCCGGCGCGGTCGAGACGCCGTTCGCCGCGATCAACGCCGATGACTACTACGGACCCTCCAGCTTCGAGCTCGCCGCAGCGCAGCTGGCCGAGAGCGCGGAGGGCAAGGGGGCGAACGTCGCCTTCCTGCTCGGCAACACCGTGCCGCCGAAGGGAGCGGTCACGCGAGCGCTGTGCGACGTGGCCGATGGCACCTTGACCGCGATCGTCGAGACCGAGGGCTGCGAGCGCCTCGCCGACGGCCGCCTGATGGCGGGTGGTGTCGAGGTGCCCGACGAGACCTCGGCCTCGATGAACCTGTGGTGCTTCGACCACTCGATCCTTCCTCTCTTCGACGAGAAGTGGCAGACGTTCCTCGCCGCCAACCGCGACGAACCCAAGGCCGAGTGTCAGCTGCCGACCGTCGTCGGTGAGCTCATCGACGAGGGCCATCTCACCGTCGACGTGGTGTCGTCGACCGAACAGTGGATCGGGATCACCAACCCGGGCGACGAGGAACTGGCCACCGCCGCACTGGCGCACCGCAGCTGACGCTGTCAGGTCGCAGCTGTTTCAGAGGCGAACCACGTCGGCCCCGAGTGCGGCGAGGTCGTCAGGGTCCGTCGTGAGGATGCTGCACCCGAGGTGGGCCGCGAGCACGGCGAGGCTCGCGTCGACGACATCCGACGTGCCAGCGGTCGCGCAGAGCTGACCGATGGCGCGTGGGTCACCGAAGCCGTAGACGTCGAGGGTTCGGACGAGCCGAGCCATCTCGACCTGCCGGCTGGGGTCCCGCCACGCCTGAGCGAGCGCGGCATCGTTCGTCACGGCCACGCCGCCGGCGTCTCGGATCTTGCGGACCAACTCGATGACGACCTCGCGCGGCCTCGCTCGCTCGAGAGCGATGAACGCTCCGGCGTCGAGCACGATCGAGCGGCTCACTTGAGCTGCTTCCAGATCTCGTCGGCTCGAGCCTTTGCTTCGGCTGACGGCTCGCCCCACTCCTCGGTCGCCCACTCGATGAACTCGTCCATGGCGTCCATGCGCGCATCATGTTCGGCCAGGAGCTGGAGTGCCTCCTCCATCGCCTCGCGTTCGGTGCGTCGGCGCGCGCTCGTGGTCTTGAGATTCTGAAGGGCCTCTGGGCCGAGGAACATCGACTTGCGAACGGGCTTGCCAGCCCGCGCCGCCGGTTGGTCGCGCGTCACATCGGTCATCACGTCATTCTAGACGTATGCCTGATGTATGTCGGCGTTTCGAGGCGGCTCGGCGGGGGTCAGCTGCTCAAGTTCGGCGGAGTTTGCCCAGGCTGGTGGTCGGGAGGGCGTCGACGAGTTCGAGCGCACGAGGCGCGTACCAGGCGGGGAGGTCGGCCTTCACCCAGTCGCGCAGGTCGTCGAGGGTTGGCGGGTCGGCTGGGTCGGCCGGCTCGACCCGGGCCACGACCTCGTGACCCCACTCGGCGTGGGGGCGACCGACGATCATCGCCCGGCCGACCTTGGGGTGCCGGTCGAGGAGGGGCTCGACCCGGGCCGGCCACACCTTCTCGCCGCCGCTGACGATCACGTCGCCGGCTCGACCGAAGACCTGCAGGACCCCATCTGCGTCGATCGTGCCGAGGTCGCCGGTGGCGAACCAGCCGTCGACCTTCGGATCGCGCCCGGCCGGGTCGTCGAGGGTGCGGTAGGCCCGCAGCAGCATCGGGCCCGCCACCTCGAGCTCGCCATGGTCGTCCGGGTCAGGGCCGGCTGGGTCGGGGGCCGAGATACGGAGCGACACCCCGTCGATCGGGCGTCGTTCGTAGACGACCCCGGAGCCGGTCTCGGTCATGCCGTAGGTGGCGATCACGTTGGCCGGCCGGTCGGGCGGGGGAGCGGCACCCCCGATCACGACCCGTCGGAACGCGTCGACCGGCACCTGGGCGAGGGCTCGGGTCACCAACGACACCAGGGTCGTGCCGCGAGCCACGGAGGCGACGACAGCCTCGGGTTCGAAGCGGTCGTGGACCTCGAGCGGGGTGCCCGTGACGAGGGCACGGGTCACCACCGACAGGCCGCCGACGTGGGCCAGGGGCAGGCACGCCAACCACCGATCGCGGGCGGGGTCGACGTCGAGGGCGGCCGAGGTGGCGAGCGCCGAGGCTCGCACCGAGTCGTGGGTGTGGATCACGCCCTTGGGCAGGCCGGTCGTGCCGCTGGTCGGGATGACGAGGGCGTCGCCGTCGAGGAGGGGCACGCCGCCGTCGAGCGGGGTCTCGTCGAGCGATCCGTCGTGGTCGAGCTGCAGCAGCGACGACGGCGCGAGAGCGGCGGTCACCCGGGCTCGTTCGGCGGCGGGCAGTCGGGGGTCGACGGGCCAGGCGGCGTCGCCCCGCTGCCAGATGCGCTCCAGGGCTTCGACGAAGGCCGGGCCGCCGGGAACATCGAGGGCCACCAGGTTCGTCACGCCGCTGAGGGTACTGTCGCTCCCATGACGAGCGGGAACGGACTCATCTGGGCCGACGGTGCCGTGGTCGACGCCCACGCAGCGACCGTGCCGGTGCTGTCGCACGGGTTGCAGCGAGGCTCGACCGTGTTCGACGTGCTGCGGGTCGTCGAGCTCGACGACGGTCCGGCGGCGTTCGGTCTCCGACCCCACATCGTGCGGTTCCTGGCCTCGATGGACCTGATGGGGATGGACCGCCCCTACGCCGTCGCCGAGCTCGAGACGGCGGTCGCCACCGCCGTGCTGGCCAACCCGGGGTCGTCGATCGTGAAGTGTGTGGCGGCGTGGGCCGAGGAGGCCCCGAGCCTGCTGCCCGAGTCGCTCCGGCCCTCGGTGTGGGTGGCGACCCTGCCCGCGCCCGACACCGGGCCGGAGGTGTTGTCGCTGACGGCCTCGGAGGTGCCCAAGATCCCGTCCGCGCTGCTGCCGCCGGGGTTGAAGGTGGCGGCCGCCTACACCCCGGGGGTGCGGGCTCAGCTCGCTGCCCGCGCCGCAGGCTTCGACGGGGTGGTGCTGCGGAGCCAGGACGGCACCCTGGCGGAGGGCGTCACCCAGAGCGTCTTCGTGGTGCAGGGCGGCCGGCTGCGGGTGCCGGCCCTCGACACGGTGCTCGACGGCATCACCCGACGGGCCGTGCTCGAGGTGGCCCACGACATGGGCATCACCGCCGAGATCCGTCCCGTGCGATGGGACGAGGTCGAGGCGGCCGACGAGCTGTTCCTGTGCTCGACCAACGGTCCGGTGCGGCCGATCGGGCGGCTCGACGACCGGACGCTCGCTGCCCCGGGGCCGGTGACCACCCAGCTCCTCCACGCCGTCGACCGCCTCCTCGCCGGTAGCCACCGCCGTTCGGCCGCCTGGCTCACCCCGCTGGCGCCGCTGGTGGAGACCCGGGCGGCCTGAACGGGTCGACCGAACTCAGCCGTCGATGCCGAACCAGGGCTCGGCGGCGAGGTCGGCCTCGAAGATCGAACGGTCCTGCTCGTCGGTGATCGCCACCGCAGCGGCGCGCTCGCGCGCCTCGAGCGCCGCCTCGGTCCGTCCCAGACAGGCCAGCGCCCGAGCGGTCGCCTCGAGCCGGTAGGCGTGGTCGAAGTCGGTGGCCTCGGCGCCGGCGCCGTCGGTGAAGCGGCCGCACTGCTCGGCGTGGTGGAGGGCCAGGTCGCCGTGACCGAGCACGGCGTGAGCCCGGGACAGCAGCCACGACGCCCGAGCGGCGTTGACCGTCGTGGCGCCTTCGGCCCGACGCCAGTGGTGGGCAGCGGCGTAGGCCCGCCCGAGCAGCTCGTCGGCGGCGTCGGTGTCGAGCGTCCGCCCGTCGAGCAGTTCCCAGGTGCTGTTGTTGGCCAGCACGGCGTGTCGGCGATGGTCGGCCGGCGTCGGTTCGTCGCTCACGGGACCACGCTAGTGCGCCCGATCAGGGCACGATCGGCTCGAGCTCGTCGTAGCGGGGCGGGCCCGGCGGCCCGAACGCCACGTCGACGAGCGACGACGGCTTGATCCGCAGGTCGCCGCGGCGGGCCTCGTCCTCGCCGATCCAGCGGCGGTGGACCACGACCCCGGCCGGGTCGCGCCAGTCGGCGTCCAGGCGGTGCGGGTCGCTGCGATCGCCCGCCGGGGTGAGGGTCGCCCGGAAGAACAGTTCGACCTGATGGAAGTCGTGGTCGGGGGCGTGGAACTCGTTGACCAGCACGAGGGCTCCGGGCACGACGGTGAGCCCGGTCTCCTCGTGGACCTCCCGCACGAGGTTGTCGGGCACCGACTGGTGTCGCTCGACCCCGCCTCCCGGTGCGCACCACAGGTCGTCACGCCCCGGGTAGGCGTTGACCACCAGCAGGCGGCGCTCGTGGACGATCACGGCGCGGGCGGCGAGGCGAGGACTCAACTCCGGGGCACGTCGCGCCAGGCGGCGCCCTTGAACGGATCGGGCTCGCGGGGCAGGCCGAGCACTCGTTCACCGACGATGTTGCGCTGGATCTCCGACGTGCCGCCCTCGATCGAGTTGGCCCGGGTCCGCAGGAACTGCTCGACCCAGTCGGGCGATCCGGCGATCGCGTCGGCGCCGAGCATCTGCATCGCCACCTCCTGGAGTCGCTGGTTGGTGCGAGCCTTGGCGATCTTGGTGAGCGAGCCGTGGCGACCCTTCACCAGCGTGAGGAGGCGGTCGGCGATCCAGGCCTGGACCAGCGCGTCGCGCAGCACCGGGTCGGCGGTGCGGCCACGGCGTCGAGCCTCGTCGAGCACCGTGGTGAGCGGCATGCCGCCGAGGATCTCATCGCTCGCCTTGCGCTTCTTCTTCACGCCCGACAGCGCCGTGCGCTCGGCGCCGAGGGTGGTCATCGCCGCCTTCCAGCCGTCGCCGACCGGGCTGATCCGATCGACGTCGGCCACCCGCACGTCGGACAGGAACACCTCGTTGAACTCGACCTGGCCGGCCATGTTGACCAGCTGCCGCACCTCCACCCCCTCCGCCCGCATGTCGAGACCGAAGTAGGTGATGCCGGCGTGCTTCGGCGCGTCGGGATCGGTGCGAGCGATGAGCATCGCCCGCTCCGACTCGTGACCGAACGTGGTCCACACCTTCTGGCCGTTGACGATCCACTCGTCGCCGTCGCGCACCGCGGTGGTGGCGAGCGATGCCATGTCGCTGCCCGCACCCGGTTCGGAGAACAGCTGACACCAGCGCTCGACGCCGCTCAGCAGGGGCGGCAGCAGCCGCTGCTTCGTCTCCTCGCTCGACCACTGTCGGATCGTCGGCGCCGCCAGCGGCAGTCCCGAGCCTCGTGGCACGTGGGGGGCCTCCCACTCGGCGAGCAGGGTGAGGGCGGCTCGGGCGTCGTCGTCGCCGAGCCCGCGTCCGCCGTGAGCGACGTCGAAGTGGGGCGCCACCCAGCCGGCCTCGCCGAGGGTCCGCACGATCGACGGGTTGTCGAGGCCCTCCTTCAGCGTCTGGCGTTCGTCGTCGTCGGCGTCGCTCCAGCCGTCGGGCAGGAGCTCGGTGAGCAGGCCGACCAGCTCGGCCTCGCCGGGGAACCGATCGGCCGACACCGGGCTCACCGACCGCCGGCGCGCATGCGCTCGGCCATGTCGTCGGGCATGCCGTGCGGCAGCACCCGCTCGTGGAGCAGGGCCTCGGAACGGGTCCGCTCCTGGCGGTCGGCGAGGAGCCGCTTGACGATGCGGTTGGTGCCGGCCGAGTTGGCGGCGATCTCCTCGGCGAGGTCGGCGACCGTGCCGTCGAGCTCGTCGTCGGCCACGCAGCGATCGACCAGCCCGAGGCGGGCCGCTTCGGCGCCGCCGATCCGGCGGGAGGTGAACATCAGCTCCTTGGCGGTCGAGCGGCCGACCCGTTCGGGGAGTCGGATCGACATGCCCCAGATCGGCACCAGGCCCCACTGGCCATGCGTGTCGCCGAGCTTGGCCGACTCGCCGGCGACGAGGAGGTCACAGCCCAACGCCAGCTCGAGGCCGCCGGTGTAGCAGTGGCCCTGGATGCGGGCGATCGTCGGCTGGGGGAGCTGCTCGAGGGCGTCGACCGTCTCGGGCTCGAAGTGCTTGGAGGGCGCGTGCTCGTTGTTGGCGATCGCTTCGAGGTCGTGGCCGGCGCAGAACGCCCGTCCGGCACCGGTGA
This sequence comes from Acidimicrobiales bacterium, assembly GCA_052032035.1. GTDB lineage: Bacteria > Actinomycetota > Acidimicrobiia > Acidimicrobiales > SZUA-35 > JAWSVN01. Next base: position 9,132 of record JBPEXC010000259.1, read on the forward strand.
GGATGACACAGCGGACCGAGTCGTCGTCGGCGATCGCGTCGAGGTGGTCGCGCAACGCCACGAACACCGCCGGGTTGAGGGCGTTGAACTTGTCGGGCCGGTTGAGGGTGAGGGTGGTGACGCCAGCGGCGTCATCTCGAAGGACCAGGGCGTCTGCCATGGCCGGACCCTACGCGCGGCCTCCCGCGCTGACCAGCTCGCCGAGCCGCTCCTCGGCAAGTTCGGCCTCGGCCCGCAGGATCGCCTCGAGCGGCCCGCTCCACAGGGCCCCGTCGTAGAACAGTTCGGTGGTGACGGTGCTGCCGGCGCTCGGAGCCGGGGCGACCGTGGCGGTCATCCGCCAGGTGGCGTGGTCGCGGCCGTCGACCTCGGCCCGGGTGAACACGGCGCCGTCGGGTCG
>JBPEXC010000026.1:0-3680 GCA_052032035.1 Acidimicrobiales bacterium
GACCAGACGGCATTCGAGCTCTGGTCGAGCGCTCGCTGGGGCCTGATCACGACGTCCCGGGGCCGGGTCCGGCACGGTGCCGTCACCCATGCCCGCTGGCCGCTGCAGCAGGCGACGGTCCACGAGGTCGACCCGGGCCTCGTGGTCGCCGCCGGACTCCCGGCGCCCGACGGCGAGCCGCTGGCCGGGTACTCCGCCGGCGTCGCCGTCGACCTGGCCTGGCTCGAGCCACCAGCCACCAACGGAGGCCGCCGCGGATGACCTGGGTGTTGGTGGCCTCCGCGGCCGCGACGTGGTTCATGGTCGGGCTGATCTGGGTGATCCAGCTCGTCCACTACCCGATGCTGGTGCGGATGTCGGCGCTGCGGCCGGTGGAGGAGGCCCGCTGGCATCAGCGCCGGATCTCCTGGGTGGTCGGCCCGCCGATGGCGGTCGAGGGGGTGACGGCCCTGGTGCTGCTCGTCGATCGGCCGCCCGAACTGGGCCTCGTCGCAGCGTGGGCAGCGGCCGCCCTCCTCGGGCTGGCCCTCGCCGCCACGGTCGTGTTCCAGGTGCCGGTCCACTCGATCCTGGCAGAGCGACACGACGACGACGCCTGCCGTCGGCTGCTGCGGGAGAACTGGATCCGCACGGTCGCCTGGACGGCCCGAGGCATCATCCTCGCGGTCGCCCTGGTCTAGCTGTCCCGCCCTGGTCTAGCGGTCGCGTCGGCCCCTCGCCGACGAGGTCGTCCAGGCGGCGCCCCGGCCGATCCGGATCGGGCCCTTCGCCGTCGACGGATCGTCGACACGCCGCCCGCGCTGCCGGATCTCGACCGTGCCGCCGGCGTGGAGCCGGCGGGCGGCGGCCCGCGCAGGCTCCATCAACGCCCGCCAGGCCTCGGTGCCACCGGTGCCATCGCGGTCGCCGATCCGACGGGCCGCCTCGCTGGGGCAGATCGTGGCGGACGCCGCCCGAGCATCGAGCAGTTCGACGATCGCCGCCTCGAGGGCCCGGTCGGTCGGGCCCGGGCGATGTCGACGGCAGCCCTTCGAGCAGTAGCGGACCTCATCCCAGTCGTCGGCCCACGCCTTGCGCCACTCGAAGCGGCGACCGCACGACGCACAGGTCTTGGCGTCGGCGACCTGACGGCGGGCTCGGCTCCGATCGGGCATCGCGCCAGTGTGGCCTCCTACGGTGCGGCCATGTCCGATCGCATCCCCACCGTCTGGATCCTCGGCGATCAGCTCGACCCCGACGTGGGGCCCCTCCGCCACCACGAACCCGGCGAGGCCCGGGTGCTGCTCGTCCGGAGCGAGGCCAAGCTGCGCTCGAAGCGGTGGCACCGCCAACGCGCCCACGTGGTGCTCTCGGGCATGGCCCACCTGGCGGCCGAGCTGCGGGACGCCGGTTGGGAGGTCGACGAGCGCACCGCCCCGACCCTCGCCGCCGGGCTCGCCGACCATCGGAAGGCGTTCGACCCGAGCGAGGTGCTCGCGATGGCGCCGATGAGCTGGGACGGCGAGCGCCTGCTCGAGCGCCTCGAGGTCGAGGTCGAGCCCAATCGACAGTTCGTCTGCGGCTACGACGAGTTCGCCGCCTGGGCCGACACCCGGTCGAACCTGAAAATGGAGGACTTCTACCGGCGCCAGCGGCTCCAGCACGGCATCCTGATGGACGGCGACGAGCCGGTCGGGGGCCGCTGGAACTACGACGACGAGAACCGGGAACCGCCGCCCAAGGACGGCCGAGCGTGGCCGGAGATCACCCGGTTCGAGCTCGACGACATCGACCGCGCGGTCCTCGACGACCTCGCCCGGCTCGAGGCCGACGGCACGATCGAGCTGTGGGGTGCGGAACCGGCGGGGTGGTGGCCGGTCACCCGGAGCCAGGCCCGGACCCGGCTCGAGGAGTTCATCGTCGACGGCCTGGCCCCGTTCGGCCCCCACGAGGACGCCATGCTCGGCGCCGAGTGGAAGCTGGCGCACTCGACGTTGTCGTCGTCGATGAACCTCGGGTTGCTGCACCCCACCGAGGTGCTCGAGGCGGCCGAGGCCGCCTACCACGACGGTGGCATCCCGATCTCGTCGGCCGAGGGATTCGTCCGCCAGGTGCTGGGCTGGCGGGAGTACGTGTGGGGCGTGTTCTGGCTGTGGATGCCCGACTATCGAGACGACAACGCCCTCGACGCCCGGCGGCCGGTGCCGCCGGTGTTCCGCGGCGAGGCCGGCACCGAGATGGCGTGTGTCGACAACGTGATCGGCCACGTCCACGACCACGGGTTCGCCCACCACATCGAACGGTTGATGGTGCTCGGCAACCTCGCCCTCACCGCCGGCGTCGATCCGTGGGCGATGACCGAGTGGATGTGGGAGAGCTTCGTCGACGGCGCCGAGTGGGTGATGCTGCCGAACGTGATCGGGATGGCGCTCCACGCCGACGGCGGCCGGATGGCGACCAAGCCCTACGCGTCCGGCGGCGCCTACCTCAACCGCATGAGCGACCACTGTCGCGGGTGCGCGTTCGACCCGAAGCAGCGGACCGGCGACGACGCCTGCCCCTTCACCACGCTCTACTGGGACTTCCTGGCCCGCAACGAGGAGAGCCTCGGGTCGAACCATCGCATGGCTCGGACCTACGGCGGGATGCGCCGGCTCGGCGACCTCGACGCCGTGCGGGCCCGGGCCGACGAGGTGCTGCTGCGCCTCGATCGCGGTGAGCTCTGACCGACCGCGGTCGGCGTGGCAACGCCGAGGATCAGAGCGGCCAGACGAGGCGGAAGGTGGTGCCGGTGGCGGGTTCGGACTCGACCTCGACCGAGCCGCCGACCGCCTCGACTTCCCGGCGGACCATCGCCAGGCCGAGACCGTTGCCCTGGCCCCGGTCGGTGGTGTGGAACGGCTCGAACATCGTCGCCCGCACCTCGTCGGGGATCCCGGGCCCGTCGTCGCAGACGGTGATGATCACGCGGTTCTGCTCGCAAGTGGCCCGCACGTGGACGGTGCCGTCGGGCTTGTCGTGGTGCTTGCAGGCGTTGTCGACCAGGTTGCGCAGACACATCGCCAGCGACTGGCCGGCGACGGCGATCGACGAGCCGGACGTCGCCTCGAACGACACCCGACACTGCCGGTGGTCGATCGTGCCGATGGCGTCGCTGACCAGACCGGCGAGGTCGACCTCGGTGCGGGCGAGGGGACCCTCGGCGATCGCGTGGGCCAGCAGGTTCTCGACCAGCTGATCGAGTCGTTCGACCCGCTCGGTGATCTGGCCGAGCCGGCGCATCATGTCCTCGGGCAGCTCGTCGCCGTCGTCCTCGACGATGAACTGGATCAGGGCGCTGATCGCCCGCAGGGGAGACCGGAGGTCGTGGGCGGCGAGCTGGGCGAAGCGGCGCAGCCGGTCGTTTGCGTTGGCGAGCTCGGCGAGGCGCAGGAGCGAGTCGTCGGTCATGTCGATGTGCACCCCGGTCTTGGTGTGGGGGGTGCCGTCGGCGTCGCCGTGGGTGACGCTGCGGGACCGGATGTGGCGGTATCGGCCGGACGCATCCCGCACCCGGAACAGGAAGTCGTTGGCCCGTCCGAACGGATACGACGGCGTGGGCCGCGTCAGGGCGACGACGGCGTCGTCGGGGTGGACGAGGGCGACGAAGTCCGGCCAGGGGAAGCCGTCGGCGTCGATGCCGTAGAGGGCCGCCAGCTCGG
>JBPEXC010000260.1:0-1671 GCA_052032035.1 Acidimicrobiales bacterium
AGGTCGTCGTCGTCGAACAACGCCTTGGTCAGATCGGCCCCGGTGAAGTCGGCCCGGACCATCGTGGCGTCGTGGAAATGGGCGTCGGTGAGATCGGCCCCGGAGAAGTCGGCCTCGTTCCAGTTGCCGCCCCGGATCTCGCTTCCCGCCAGGTTGTACCCCGACAAGTCGAGTGGGCCGTCGGAGCGTAGGTCGCAGTCGAAGAACTCCGCTCTGCTGAGCTCACGGAACTCGGCGGCGGTGATGCCGGGCCGCCCGAGGCACTCGCCGATGATGGCCGGGAGGGGCCCGTCGGGTGCGTTGTTGGCGGGCGCAGTGGTCGTCGTGGTCGGTGCCGTCGTGGTGGTGGTCGGCGCCGCGGTCGTGGTGGTGGTCGGCGCCGTGGTCGTGGTGGTGGATGGCCCGGTGGTCGGGGGACTCGACGTGGTGGTCGCCGGTGCGCTCGAGGACGGCCCGCTCCTGGTCACCGGCGTCGTCGTCGTGAGCCAGGTCGGCGGGGTCGTCGGCGACGCCGTCGTCGGCAGCGTTGTCGGGGCGGGATCGGTCGGATCGGTCGAACCCGGTTCGGTGAAGGCGGTTGTCGTCGGATCGGGCGGCGCCGGCTCGGTCACCGGTCCGCCGGCGAGAGTGGTGACCGGCACGGTGGTCTCGCCGCCGACCGCCGGTACGTCGGTGTGCGCCAGATAGTCGACCTCGGCCCAGGCGTCGCCGGCCGTTGCGCCGGTGGCGATGGCGGCGGCCACCACGGCAGGGGCGGCGGCCGATGCGACCGCCGAGACGCCGCTCGAGACCGGCGACATCACCGTCGACAGATAAGGGACCTGGGAGAGGAGCGACAGGGGCCCGACCGACCACGGGAACCGGCCCAGGCCGATCCGGAGAAACGCCTTGACCACCTCGGGATCGAACTGGGTGCCGGCGCACCGGGCGATCTCCTCGCGAGCTTCGGCGGCCGTGCCCGGCTTCTTGTAGGAGCGGAGTGAGGTGATCACGTCGAAGGTGTCGGCCACCGCCACGATCCGTGCGCCGTAGTTGATCTCCTGACCGGCCAGGCCGAACGGATAACCGTTCCCGTCCCATCGCTCGTGGTGCTCGGCGATCGCGTTGGCCCACGGACCGAGGAATCCCAGCAGGGGAGCAGCCAGGTCAGCTCCGAGCAGGGGATGCTGCTTGACGATCTCGTACTCGGCTTCGGTGAGACGCCCCGGCTTGTTCAGGATGTCGGACGGGATCTGCATCTTGCCCACGTCGTGCAGGAGCGCCGCCCATCGTAGTTTCGAACGATCCTCGGTGGTGAGACCGAGTTCGCCGGCGATGACGTCGGCATAGGCACGCACGCGCTCGCTGTGCCCTCGGGTGTTGCGGTCGTGACGGCTCAGCGCAGCCACGAGCACCATCAAGGTCTCGGCGGCCGAGCCGGCGTCGTCGCCGAGCCCGTGCCGGCGGACGCGTTCGAGCGTTCGTTTCAATTCGTCGGTGGAGCTCACCCGCATGGCGACGCGCACCCGACTCGGCGCCCGGTCGGGAAACACCATCGTCATGCGCAACAACACCGTGATCGGAGCGACGAGCCGCACCACCCGTTCGGTGGCCGCCATCACCACGAAAGCGATCCCGACGAAGAGCAAACCCTCGGCGATCGCCATGGCCGTCGAGGTCGGACGCGCCATC
>JBPEXC010000261.1:0-3798 GCA_052032035.1 Acidimicrobiales bacterium
GTCGCCCCGGCGAGGGCATCACTCATCCGCTCGGCGTGGGCCTGCACCTCGGGCATCTCGGGCATCGCACCACTGTGCCAGCGCCCCGAACTGCGTGCCAGCCCTCGTGATCGTGCCCGCCGGCGGGCGCCCCGCTCAGTAGCTCTCTCCGTAGTCGGTGCGGGAGCGTAGGTCGGCGAGGAGGTCGTCGAGGCCGGCCAGCAGGGCCCCGTGGCCGAGGAGCACCCCGGCGTCGCCGTCGAGGGTGATGCGACCGTCGAGCAGCGCTCGTTGGGCGCTCTCGGCACCGGACGCCACCGACACGGCGAGGTCGTAGGGCAGCCGGAGGACGAGTGGCGCGGTGCCGGTCCACGGTTGGTAGGCCACCGGCGCCGGACCGAGGACGAGGTCGTAGGACCGGTCGCCGGCGGGTGCCTCGACGATGGCGAATCCGATGCGGACGTCGTCGACGAGCGCCGGGGCGCCGGCCACGGCCTCGCTGGCGGCGGCCAGCCACTCGGGCGAGAGGTAGACGAGTCGGTCGTTCACGACCGGGCTCCGCGGGCCCGGGCGAGGGCGTCGACGATGGCGTCGTGCTCGGTCAGCTCGGCGATCATGGGCTCCAGGATGTGGTGTTCGGCCACGGATCGCACCCCGTCGGCCGCGTCGTGTCGCGTGGCCGCCGCCCGTCGTTTCGCGCCGACGCCGATGAACGGCCGAGCCGCGAGCGCCACGACGAGGCCGAGCACCAGACCGCCGACGAAGAGCGCCGTCGGCACCGGCACCCCCGCCACGTCCGGGGTCGGCAACGACGGCAACTGGAGCCACTCGACGACGAACATCGCCGTCAACCAGCCGAACCCGACAACCGCGGCGACCGCGGCCAGGATCTGCAGCGCGCCGAACAGCGACCACCAGCGAGGTCGCCCGGCGGCTCGACGTCGGGTGGCGTCGGCCACCGCCGCGTCGAGCTCGAGCGCGAGCTGGTCCGGGTCGTGCATGGCGGCGGCCCGCACCAGCTCGGGCCACGGTGGCGAGAGCGCGACCGTCGCCCGGTCGGCGGCGTCGCGTGCCACGGCCTCGAGACGGGCGGCCGTCGCCCCGCTCGGTCCCGGCAACGACGACCGGCCGGTCGAGCCGGCATCGAGGTGGAGTCGACGCAGCGGATGGGGTCGCAGGCTCGATGCCCAGCGGGTGAACGGCCAGCCCGTCGCTCGTCTGGCGTCGCGTCGGTAGCCGGCCGCCGCCGCCTCGGCCACCGGGTCGATGCCGGCGGCGGCCACCAAGCCGTCGGCCAGGTCGGACTCGAGGCCCTTGGGGAGCTTGTCGGCCGCCGGCCGATCGTCGAGGCCGGCCGCCAGCTCCGTCGCGGCGGCCGAGAGGTCACCCTCCAGCCGTTGCAGCACTCGGTCCTTGGCGGCGACGGCGTCGACCAGGGCGCTGCGGAGGTCGTCGAGGCCCGCGCCCGTGGCCGCCGACACCGCCACCACCGGCACCGCCGTGAGCCCACCCTCGCCCAGCAGCCGACGCAGGTCGGCGAGGCAGGCGGTGGCGTCCTCCGGCGTCAGTCGATCGATCTTGTTGAGGACCACGACCATCACCGCCTCGTGGGCGCCGAGGAAGCGGAGGTAGTGGTGGAGCGCCTCGTCGGCGTACTTCTCGGGGTCGGTCACCCAGACCATCAGGTCGGTGTGCTCGGCGATCCGTTCCATCTCGAGCCGGTGGGCGACCGCGACCGAGTCGTGGTCGGGCACGTCGAGCAGCACCAGCCCGTCGAGCGGGGTGTCGCTGCCGACGTGGTGGCGGTTGGGCACCTCGAGCCAGTCGAGCAGCGGCGACGGGTCGTCGTCACCCCACACCAGGCCGAGGGAGCTCGAGGTGGTGGGCCGGCGGACGCCGGTGGTGGCGACCTCGGTGTTGCTCAGCGCGTTGACGAGCGACGACTTGCCCGACCCGGTGGCGCCGAGCATGGCGGCGACGGTGTGGGCGGTGCCGTGCACCAGCCGTTCGTCGGCCTTCATCCGCACGTGACGGGCGAAGGCGAGGGCGTCGGGATCGAGGCGGCCCTCGCCTCGTTCGACCACCTCGCCGAGGGCACGGAGGCGTTCGGCGAGGGGAGGCTCGCCCCGGCGTGGTCGTCGCCCGATCACCGTTGGGCCCGTCGCCACTCGTCGATCGCCGACTCGAGGGTGTCGGCGGTCTCGGGTGGGGTGACCGTCGACCACAGCCGGCCGCGGAACCGGTTGGCGTCGGTGTCGAGCAGCCGCTCGATCCGATCCGAGAGCAGCTGGCGGGCCCGGGTGGCCAGGTCGCGCACGGCCTGCTCCCCGAACAAGGCGGTCAGGAGGGTCTGCGACACCGCTGCGGTGCCCGACGCCACCGCCACCTCGCCACCGGTGAGGCCGCCGGTCTGGCTGAACACGACGATCATCAGCGCCACGCCGACGCTGTTGACGCCGAACGCCAACACCCGGGCGACCGATCGCTTCCCGGCGCCGCGCTCCTGGACCAGCGCGAGCAGCTCGTCCTGCCACGCGGTGATCTCGGTGGGCAGCTGGGCTCGGACCTCGGGCGCCATCCGCTCCAGTGCCCGCGGGACCCGACCGTCGGGGTCGCGCAACACCTGGGACCCGCCGGGCAGCGCCTGCCAGCGCTGCACGGTCCGCAGGGCGGCGGCGTCGGCGTGATCGACCAGCAGCTGTTCGAGGGTGGAGGTGATCTCGCCCTGCACCGTCGCGGCCTGGGCGGTGCGGCCCCGCAGGAAGCTGCCGAGGCGATCGCGGAGGCGGCTGATCCGACTCTGCAGCGCCCGCATCAACTCGGCGGTGCCGATCAGCTCCTGCCAGCGGTCGAGCACCTCGGCCCGCAGCAGGGTGCCGCCCGAGAGGTCGTCGGCGATCGCCGCTCGCGCCTCGTCGTAGGTGCGTTCGAGGGCGGCCCGCAGCTCGGTGGCGGTGGCGTCCTGGGCCCGCAGGGCGTCGAGCACGTCGACGGCTCGACCCTCGACGCTGGCCAGCGCCCCCTGCAGGGTCGACCGCACGACGGCGGCCCGGGCCTCGGCGTCGCGCGCCAGGCCGTCGAGGTGGTGGGCGAGGGGGTCGACGCTGCCGGCCGGCAGGGCGTTGTCGACGACGTCGGTCGGGTCGAGCTCGTCGAACGCGAAGAGCCGGACGTCGTGGAGTCCACGGCCCTCGAGCATCTCGGCGAGGTGGGGGACGATCTGGTCGGCGGCGCCGTCGGGCACCCGGTTGATCACGACCGACAGCTGGGTGCCGCGGGCCTGGGCCCGCTCGAGGAACTCCCACGGGACCGCGTCGGCGTAGCGGACGGCGGTGGTGACGAACAGCCACAGGTCGGCGGCCGCGAGCAGTTGGGTGGCGAGGTCGCGATTGGCCGACTCGATCGAGTCGATGTCGGGAGCGTCGATGATGGCGAGGCCCGGCGTCATCGTGGCGACCGGCACGATCTTGAGCACCGCGCCGGTGGCGGGACCGTCGCCGGTGTGACGGGCGAGTTCGGGCAACAGGTCGGCGCCGGTGAACCAGGGGGCGTCGTCCGGGTGGCAGATCAGCACCGGCGCCCGGGTGGTGGGCCGCAGCACTCCGCTCGGCGACACCGGGGCCCCGGCGAGGGTGTTGGTGATCGTCGACTTCCCCGATCCGGTCGACCCGCCGAGCACGGCGAGGAGCGGTGCGTCGAGGCGCTGGAGCCGAGGGATCAGGTAGTCGTCGATCTGATCCCGGAGTTCGACCCGGGCCGCTCGACCGGGGGCGACGTCGGGCAGGTCCAGGGTGAGCTCGGCCGCGTCGAGGGCGGCCC
>JBPEXC010000262.1:0-3490 GCA_052032035.1 Acidimicrobiales bacterium
GCGAGGAACCAGCTGTTCGCCGGCTTCGTCGACCGGCTGGCCGACGACGGCCTCGTCGCCGCCAACCCGATCACCGCCGCCATCCTCAACCGGCTCGACGAGGTCAACAGCGTCGCCGAGATGGCGTCGGTGGCGGCGCTGTCGCCACGCCAGCTCCAGCGAGCGCTCAAGTCGACGACCGGGTTCTCACCCCACGACCTGCTCAAGGTGCTGCGCATCCAGCGATCGTTCCGGGAGGGCTACCTCCTCCTGTTCACCGACCAGTCGCACTTCACCCACTCGTTCCGCAAGGTGACCGGCTACACGCCGGGCCGGTTCGACAAGACCTTCGATGTCTGATTTCTACAATCCTTCTCGAGCGCTCTGGTCTTGAGTGGTCCTCGAAGGCACACGGCCTTCGGATCCACGAGAGGACACCAGACATGCGCAAGATCGGTTGGTTCGACATCTACGTCGAGGACATGGAGCGGGCCCAGGGCTTCTACGAGACGGTGCTCGCCACGACCCTCACCCCGATGGACGACCCCAACGACCCGACCGCCCAGATGCGGGCCTTCGGCGACGACTTCGTCTCCCACGGCGCCGGGGGCGCGCTGGTGAAGCTCCCCTACGCGAAGCCCGGGCCGGGCGGCGCGATGGTCTACTTCGCCTGCGACGACTGCTCGGTGGAGGCGGGCCGGGTCGAGGCGGCCGGCGGCACGATCGTGCAGCCGAAGTTCTCGATCGGAGACCACGGCTTCGTCACGGTCATCACCGACACCGAGGGCAACATGGTCGGCCTCCACTCCGCCGCTTGAGGAGGGCTGCATGAGGAGCGCGACCTCAAGCCCGCTGCGGTACCTCGACGACGTCGAAGTCGAGGGCGCCCCACACGTCGCTGTGGAACGCGGATGCCTCCTCGACGAACGGGAGCACCTCGTCGCGCGACGCCCCCGAGCCGTAGCGCTGCGAGAAGTGGGTGAGCACGACCCGGCGGGCGCCCGCTGCGGCGCCGAGCTCCCCCGCCTGGCGGGCGGTGAGGTGGCGGTACTGCTCGGCCAGGTCTGCGTCGCGATGCAGGAACGTCGACTCGATCACGAGCAGGTCGACGCCGTCGGCCAGTTCCACGATCGAGTCGCACACGGCGGTGTCCATGACGAACGCCATCGACTGGCCCGGCCGGGGTGACGACACCTCCTCCAGCGTCACCCGACCGCCGTCGGTGTCGAGCCAACCCTGGGACGCGAGACGCCCGACGTCGGGACCCGAGATGCCGTGAGCCGCCAACGCGGCAGCGTCGAACGACCGCCCGTCGGCCTCCTGCAGTCGATAGCCGAACGCAGTCACCCGGTGCCGCAGAGGCCGTGCGGTGAGGGTCAGGGCGCCGCGCCCCTTCCCGATCGCGCCGACTCGCCCGCCGTCGCCCTCGATCGGCTGCGGATCGAGCGGCGGCACCACCGCCGACGCCGTGCAGGTGGCGAGCTTGTCGAAGAACTCCTGGCCGTCACCCGGGTACCAGAACGCAAGCGGATCGGTGCACCGGTCGGCGCCGCGCCGGGCGATCAGGCCGGGCACACCGAGGCAGTGGTCTCCGTGGAAGTGGGTGAGACACACGGCGTCGGCCCTGGCGATCGCGACCCCCGCCATCGTGCACTGCCGCTGGAACCCCTCGCCGGGGTCGAAGAACACCAGGCTGTCGTCCCACCGCAGGGCGTAGCCGTTGTGGTTGCGGTGCCGGGTCGGCGACTGGCTCGCCGTGCCGAGCATGACGATCTCCCGGGTGCTCACCGGATCGGGCCTCGCCGCACCGTGCCGGTCAGCGAGCGGCGCCGACCGACGGTTGCTCGGCGTCGTCGCCGATCACCTCGTCGATCTCGACGAAGATGCACTCCCCCGGGCACTCGCCCGCGGAGTCGATCACAGCGGCCTCCGACTCGCGGGGGACGACGGCGAGCGAGCCGGCGCCGCCCGGATCGTTGAGCACGACCCCGTTCTCGACGACGTAGGCGATGCCGTCCTCGAGGATGCGGAAGACCTCGGGCGCGTGGTCGGTGCAGATGCCGTCACCGGTGCACAGATCCTGGTCGATCCACACCTTCACCCGCAGCTCCCGCTCTTCGGCCATCAGTCGAGCCTACTGGGTGCCCGGATTCGGCGATGAGTCGGGCCACCCAGGGCCCTACCCTGTGGACCCGTGACCTCCAGCTTCGGACACCTCTTCCGCCTCACGACGTTCGGCGAGTCCCACGGACCCGCCGTCGGCGTGGTGGTCGACGGCTGCCCGCCCCGCCTGGCCCTGTCGACCGACCAGGTGCAGGCCGATCTCGACCGGCGGCGCCCCGGCCAGAGCCGCCTGGTCACCCAGCGCGACGAGGCCGACCAGATCGAGTTCCTGTCGGGCATGTTCGAGGGCCACACCACCGGCACCGCCCTGGCGATGATGGTGCGCAACGCCGACCACAACTCGGGCGCCTACGACCACCTCAAGGACGTCTACCGACCCAGCCACGCCGATTGGACCTACCGGGCCAAGTACGGGTTCCGAGACCACCGCGGCGGGGGGCGGGCGTCGGCCCGCGAGACGATCGGCCGGGTCGCCGCCGGCGCCGTCGCCCGGCAGCTCCTGCGTCAGGTGGCCGGCGTCGAGGTGTTGGCCTGGGTGAGCCAGGTCCACGACATCGACGCCGACGTCGACGCCAAGACCGTGACGCTCGACGAGGTCGAGGCCCACCCGACCCGGTGCCCCGACCCGACGGCCGCCGAGCGGATGGTGACCGCCATCGAGCAGGCCCGACGCGACGGCGACTCCCTCGGCGGCGTGGTCACCTTCGTGGTCCGCAACTGCCCAGCCGGCCTCGGCGAGCCCGTGTTCGACAAGCTCGACGCCGATCTGGCCAAGGCGATGATCTCGTTGCCGGCGGCCAAGGGGTTCGAGATCGGCAGCGGCTTCGCCGGCACCCGGATGACGGGTCTGGCCCACAACGACCCGTTCGAGCCCGGCCCCGACGGCCGACCCCTGCAGAGCACCAACAACTCCGGCGGTGTGCAGGGCGGCATGTCGAGCGGCGCCGACATCTGGGGTCGGGTGGCGTTCAAGCCGACCGGCACGATCAGCTCGGAACAGAAGACGGTGACGGTCGACAACGAGGCGACGGTGTTGGCTGCCAAGGGCCGTCACGACCCGTGCGTGTTGCCCCGCGCCGTGCCCCTCGTCGAGTCGATGGCCCTGCTCGTCGTGGCCGACCACTGGCTCCGCCAGCAGGCGACCGACGTCCTCCCTCCGCTCGACTGAAGCCGAGCGGGCGCGTCAGTCCTCGTCGGGATCGCGTTCACGCAGGAACGCCTCGAGTTCGCCGGCGAGGTCGTCGCCCGAGGGCAGCATGTCCTCGTTCGAGTCGACCTGACCCTCGAGCCGTTCGACGTACTCCCGGCTCTCGTCGTCGGACGCGACGGCGGCGTCGACCCGGGCCACCCAGCCGCTCACCTGGGGGTCGAGCTCGGCGTAGTCGGT
>JBPEXC010000263.1:0-7515 GCA_052032035.1 Acidimicrobiales bacterium
GACACCGGCGGCGAAACCACGTCGACCGACCCTGCGTCGAGCGACACCACGTTGACCGACCCCGCGACGACCGACACCGCGTCGACCGACAGCACCGGCCAGGTGACCACCACGGCGCCGCCGCCGAGCACCGCCGCGGTGGTGGTGCCGGGCTGCGGCGGTGACTGCGAGCTGTCGCCGATCACCGGACAAGAGGTGCAGGACGCCGGCGTCGACCCGATCGGCTGGTGCTTCTGGTCGGCCGACGGCGTCGACAACGACGGTGACGGTTACGACGACTTCTACGTGTTCGCCGGCGAACAGGCCGTGTTCGTCCTCGACGGCACGACCTACGTGCTCGACGGGGTGCCCGGCACCGAGGAGGACGGCAGCTGGATCGTCACCGAGTACGAGCACCCCGAGACCGGGGCGATCGCCGAGCGCTACGAGCTCGAGTTCGACGACCTCGGCCCGATCGAGGAGACCTCGATCGAGTCGATCGCCCAGGCCGCCACCCTCGAGGTGACCTACGACGACCCGGGCGCCGACGACGGCATCACGATCGAGATCCGCGGCACGCTGAGCTGCGGTGTGTGAGCTGCGGCGTCTGAGCTGAGCTGCGCTACTCGGCGGCGGGTCCGACGAGCTGGGCGTCGATGACGATGTCGATCTCCTTGCCCAGCATGATCCCGCCCGACGCCAGCGGCACGTTCCAGTCGATGCCGAAGTCGGTGCGATCGATCTTGCCCCGAGCCTCGAACCCGGCTCGGGTCGACCCGTCGAGCGGGTTGGCCTCGGTACCGAAGAAGTCGACCGTGAGGGTCGTGCTCTTCGTCTGACCGTTGAGGCTGAGGTCGCCGGTGACCGTGTAGTCGCCGCCGGCCCCGGCCTCGATCGACGTCGAGGTGAACGTCATCTTCGGGTTCACCTCGGCGTCGAAGAAGTCGGAACTGCGCACGTGGCCGTCGCGGTCCGGGTTGCCGGTGTCGATCGAGCCCATGCCTACGGTCGCCGTCAGCGACGACGCCTCGAGCGAGTCGCCGACGGTCACGGCGGCGTCGACGTCGGCGAACCGACCGCGCAGGGTCGAGATGCCGAGGTGGCGGACGGCGAACTGGACGACGGAGTGGACCGGATCGACGGTCCAGGCACCGGCTTCGAGGGGAAGGGACATCGCGGGCTCCTGCTGAAGGTGATCGGTTCGACGATCGTGACGATTGGCACGATCGTCCGCATGGTGGCACACTGTCCGCACTGCGTACAATCCGGACCGATCCAGGAGGGTCCCCATGAGTTCCGCTCCCACCCCGCTGGCCCAGCGCCTCCACCACACCGCCTACGTCACCAAGGACCAGGAGGCGACCCGAGCGTTCTACGAGGACATCCTCGGCTTCCCCCTGATGGCCACCTGGTCCGAGACCGACGAGCTCTTCGGCGCCGAGCGGGTCTACTGCCACACCTTCTTCGGCCTCGCGGATGGCAGCGCCCTCGCCTTCTTCCAGTTCGCCAACCCCGACGACCAGGAACTGTTCGACCCGGCACTGCTGCCCTCGCCGTTCCGCCACATCGCCCTCAAGGTCGATGCGGAGGGGCAGGCCGAGCTCGAGCGTCGCCTGACCGAGGCCAACTGGAAGCCGGAGGGCACCTACGTGCTCGAGCACGGTTACTGCCGCTCCCTCTACACCGAGGACCCCAACGGCATGCTGCTCGAGTTCACCGTCGACGTCGACGGGGTCGAGCAGATCGGCGCCGAGCGCGCCGCCGACGCCCACGACACGCTGAAGCGCTGGCTCGCCGGCGACCACGCGTCGAACAACACCTATCGCTGAGGTCGGGGCGCAGCGGATGGCAGAACGGGTCGAGGCCGACACGGCCGGGCGCGATTTCGTCGAGGCCCTCGCCCGAGGGCTCGACGTGCTCACCGCCTTCGGGCCCACCCGGATGGCGATGACGGTCAGCGACGTCGCCGCCCACACCGGCCTCGCCCGCCCCACCGCACGCCGCCTCCTCCTCACCCTCGAGGCCCTCGGCTACGTGCGATCGAACGACGGGGTCTTCTCGCTCACCACCAAGGTGCTCGAGATCGGCACGTCGGTGATCGCCGCCCAGGGCCTGTGGGACGTCGCCCGCCCCCATATGGTCGACCTCGTCGCCCACACCGGCGAGTCGTCGTCGATGGCCCAGCTCGACGGCAGCGACATCGTCTACACCGCCCGGGTGCCGGTGCCCAAGATCATCGCCCTGGCCGTCAACATCGGCACGCGCTTCCCGGCCGTCGCCACCTCGATGGGCCGCGTCCTGCTCGCCGATCTCGACCCGGACGAGGTGGCCGCCGCCCTCGAGATGCCGTCGGGGTCGGGCATCGTGCCCCGGATCCGCCTGGAGGGCGACGCCCTGCGCCGCGACCTGGCCGAGGTGCGCGAGCGCGGCTTCGCCCTCTCGGACGAGCTGCTCTCGATGGGCATCCGGTCGGTCGCCGTGCCGGTGCGCGACGTTTCGGGTCGGGCGGTCGCGGCCATGAACGTCACGGTGCACGCCGCCGAGACCCCGATCGACACCCTCACCGGCGTCTACCTCCCCCTCCTCCAGCGCGCGGCGACGGCCGTGACCGAGGAATGGGCGGCGCTGTCCCGACTCCCCACCGCCGAGGTCCCCACCCCATGACCAGCTCTGTCCCACCAACGACCGACACCGCTCCCTCAGTCAACCCGGGCGGCCGGCCGGGTCCGCTCGACGGGATCGTCGTGTGCGACCTGTCGCGCGTCCTCGCCGGGCCCTACGCCACGATGCTGCTCGCCGACCTCGGCGCCACGGTGATCAAGGTCGAGAGCGCCGGTGGCGACGACACCCGCTCGTGGACGCCGCCCGAGCGCGACGGCGAAGCCACCTACTACCTGTCGATCAACCGCAACAAGCGGTCGATGGTGCTCGACTTCCGCGACCCCGACGACGTCGCCGTGGTCCACGAACTGTTCCGCCGGGCCGACGTGGTCGTCGAGAACTTCAAGGTCGGCGGCCTCGCCAAGTTCGGCCTCGACTACGAGGCGGCCCGAGCGATCAACCCGGCGTTGATCTACCTGTCGATCAGCGGGTTCGGCACCGCCGAGGGCGCCGGCATCCCCGGCTACGACCTCGTAGTCCAGGCGGTGTCGGGCCTGATGAGCCTCACCGGCGAACCCGACGGGCCCCCGTACCGGGCCGGCATCAGCGTCTTCGACGTGATGACCGGGCTGCACGGCACGATCGGCCTCCTCGCCGCCCTTCACCACCGTGACCGCACCGGCGAGGGCCAGCACGTCGAGGTCAACCTGTTGAGCTCGGCCCTGTCCGGTCTCGTCAACCACTCGGGCGCCTACGCAGCCGCCGGGGTCGTGCCGTTCCGCATGGGCAACGCCCACCCCAGCGTCTACCCCTACCAGCCGATGCCGACCGCGGACCGCGACGTGATCGTCGCGTGCGGCAACGACCGCCAGTTCGCCGCCCTGTGCAAGGTCCTCGAGATCCCCGAGATCGCCGACGACCCACGCTTCAAGCTCAACGCCGATCGCACCGACAACCGCGACGAGCTCCACCCGATCCTGATCGAGGCGCTGTCGTCGTGGAGCGCGGATGAGCTGTTCATGACCCTCAACACCGCCGGCGTGCCGTGCGGGCCGATCAACACGATCGCCGAGGGCGTCGAGCTCGCCACCAAGCTCGGCCTCGACCCGGTCGTCGCCGTCGGCGGCTCCGACACCAACAACGGCGACGCAGTCGAGCTGATCCGCAACCCGATCACGTTCAGCGGAGCGGACGTCCACTACGAACGTCGCCCGCCCCGCCTCGGCGAACACACCGACGAACTGCGGAGCTGGCTCGCGTCGGCCGCAGAGTCTGGAGCGAACCCATGACCGACACCTACCGCACCGGGATCGGGGCGTCCGACCTCGACTCGATCACCCTGCTCGGCCACGACCTGGCCGACGACCTCCTCGGCAAGATCACGTTCGGCGAACTCGCCTACTGGCTCGTCGCCAAGCGTCGCCCCACCCCCGGGCAACGGGTGATGTTCGAGGCCGTGCTCGTCGCCCTCGCCGACCACGGGTTCACCCCCACCGCCATCTCGGCCCGGGTCACCTACCTGTCGGCCCCCGACTCGCTCCAGGGCGCCCTCGCCTCCGGCCTGCTCGGCGGCGGCTCCCGCTTCCTCGGCGTCACCGAGGACTCGGCCCACTTCCTCGCCGCCGCCCTCGCCGACCTCGACGAGACCCCCACCGACGACGCCGGCTGGGACGCCGTCGCCCGCGACATCGTCACCCGCACCAAGGACGCCGGCCGCTTCGTGCCCGGCCTCGGCCACCCCGTCCACAAGCAGGGCGACCCCCGCACCCCGGTGCTGATGGGTCTGGCCAAGGCCAACGAGCAGTTCGGGCCCCACCTCGAGCTGTTCGCCGCCATCGGTCGGGTCCACACCGAGGTGCTCGGCAAGGTGCTGCCCCTCAACGGCGCCGGCGTCTGCGGCGCCGTGCTGGCCGACATCGACCTGCCCCTCGGCGTGATGCGCGGCTTCGCCCTCCTCGCCCGCTGCGCCGGCCTGCTCGGTCACCTCGCCGAGGAGATGGAGGACCCGGTCGGCATGGACATGTACATGAACATCGACCGCAACACCGACTACGTGCCACCGACGTGATCGTGGTGGCGGTGCACGGACGCGACCAGGACCCCGACTACCTGCGGGCCCACCTGATCGAACCCCTCGAGCGGCTGCTGGCCGAACGAGGGGCGCCCGCGCCCGCCGACTGGGTGCTGCCCGTCGCGCCCGACCGGTCGTGGTATCCGGGCGTCGCCGCCGACCCCCTCGACCGCAACGAGCCCGACCTCCTCGCCGCCCTGGGCCGACTCGACGAGATCGCCGCCGACCTGTCGGCCGATGACTCCGCCGTGCTCGTCGGGTTCTCCCAGGGCGGCTGCGTCGTGGCCGAGGCGATGGCCCGGCGGCCCGAACCGTGGCAAGCCGCGGCCGTGCTCACCGGCACCCTGCTCGGCCCCGACCCGGCCACCCGCACCGCCGCGCCACAGGACGGCCGCTCGATCGTGTTCGCCACCGGCAGCGACGACCCGTGGATGCCGCCGGCGTCGGCCGAGGCCACCGCCGCGGTGTTCACCGCCGCCGGCGCGTCGACCACGGTCACGATCACCCCCAGTGCCGCCCACGAAATCCACCCCGCCGACCTCGGCGCCGTCGCCGACCTCCTCGAGGAGTTGTCCCCATGACCGGTTCTCTGCCAGTTCTGCCCACGACCGTGATGGGCAGCTACCCGCAGCCCCGCTGGCTGATCGACCACGACCGGCTCGTCGGCGACGGCGTGCCCCGGGTGCGGGCCGCCGACATCTGGTCGGTGCCCGTCGAGCATCTCGACGAGGCGATCGAGGCCGCCACCCTCGTCGCCATCGCCGACCAGGAGGCCGCCGGCGTCGACTTGATCACCGACGGCGAGGTCGGCCGCGAGTCGTACTTCAACCACTTCGCCAACGCCCTCGGCGGCGTCGACCAGGAACAGATCGGCACCGGCGTCAACCGCCGCGGCGGCACCGCCGAGGTGCCGCTGGTCAACGGTCCGATCCAGCGCACCGCGCCCGTCGAACTCGACTCGGCCCGCTTCCTCGCCGCCCACACCACGAAGCGGTCCAAGGTGACCGTGCCCGGCCCGTTCACCCTCTCGCAGCTCGCCGACAACCAGCACTACCCGAGCCAGGAGGCGCTGGCGATGGCCTACGCCGAGGCGATCAACGAAGAGCTGCGCGACCTGGCCGCCGCCGGCATCGACATGGTCCAGCTCGACGAGCCCTACCTCCAGGCCAACGCCGAGGTGGCCCGCGGCTTCGCCATCGAGGCGATCGCCCGCGCCGTCGACGGCGTCGCCACCGCCACCACGCTCCACACCTGCTACGGCTACGCCGCGTACGTGAAGACCAAGGAGGGCGGCTACCCGTTCTTCGCCGAGCTGTCCGAGGCGCCGGTCGACTTCGTCGCCGTCGAGACCGCCCAGCCCGGCCTCGACCCCCACGTGCTCGCCGAACTCGCGCCCCGTGGCGTGGTGATGGGCGTGCTCGACCTCGGACGCGAGACCGTCGAGACGCCCGACGAGATCGCCGTCCGCATCCGCACCGCCCTCGAGGTGGTGCCGGCCGACAAGCTGTCGCTGTCGCCCGACTGCGGCATGAAGTACCTGCCCCGCGAACGGGCTCGGGCCAAGCTCGCCGCCATGGTCGAGGCCGCCGCCATCGTCCGCGCCGAGCTCTGATCGGCGGGGTCGAGGGTCAGTCGGTGACCGTGTTCTCCAGCAGGCCCACACCGGAGATCTCGACCCGGACCGTGTCGCCGGGCACCAGCAGTCGCTGGGGGTCACGGGCGTAGCCGACGCCGCCGGGGGTGCCCGTCGCGATCACGTCGCCGGGCTGCAGCGTGGTGAACGTCGACACGTAGCTGACGATCTTGGGGATCGAGTGGATCAACAGGTCGGTCGTCGACGACTGCAACACCTCGCCGCTCACCGTCGTGGTGAGGCTCAGCGCGGCCGGGTCGTCGATCTCGTCGGCGGTCGTGATGCACGGGCCCCACGCCCCGGACCGGTCGAAGTTCTTGCCCGGCGTGAACTGCGAGGTGTGGCGCTGCCAGTCGCGGATCGTGCCGTCCATGAACGGGGCGTAGCCGGCGACGGCGTCGAGGGCGTCGGCCTCGGCGACGCCGGAGGTGGTGCGGCCGATGACGATCGCCAGCTCGCCCTCGTAGTCGAACACGTGTGACGCGGCGGGCCGCACGATCGGGGCGCCGTGTCCCACCAGCGACTCGGGGAACCGCACGAACAGCACCGGGTGGGGCGGCACGTCGCGCACCGTGTCGGACTCGGCCGCGTGGTCCGCGTAGTTGGTGCCGACGCACAGGATCTTGCCCGGCCGGGCGATCGGCGGCTCGAACCGGCACTCGGCCACCGGGATCCGCGGCGCCCCGGCCACGGCGGCCTCGACGGCCGACCGGTCTTCGACCGTCGCCACCAACAGCGCGACGGCGTCGGCGTAGGCGCCCGACAGGTCGACGACCTCCTCGCCGTCGACCAGGCCGACGAAGGTCCGTTCGGCGGTGGTGTCGTCGGTCTGCTGGGTGACGGTGCACAGCTGCATGGCCCTGTTCTACCGGCTCCCGGTCATCCCTGCGCTCTGTTCGTGTGTGCTATCCCTGCGTCTCGCGCCAGGCTCGCCACGAGCCGCCGATGCGGGCCGAGGTGTCGGCGTGGTTGCCGACGTAGACCCAGGCGTCGACCGCCGGATCCACACAGCGCACCCGACGGCGCACGTAGGCGGTGTCGAGCGTCGCCGTCTCGAACCCGGCCGACTCGTCGAGCAGCTCCCAGTCGTCGAGCTCGGCCACCACCGACAGATCCTCCACCCGCCACAGCTCTGCATGAATCAACGAGTCGCCGCCGAGCACGATGCCGGGGTAGGGCCACTCGGCCTCGGGCACCAGGTAGAGCTCGCCGGCCAGGGTCACCTCGCCGG
>JBPEXC010000264.1:0-4826 GCA_052032035.1 Acidimicrobiales bacterium
CCATGACGACGACGTCGCCCGAGCAGGCCACCGATCATGGCACCGCAGCACCGATCGCAGCCACCGACCTCGACGAGTTCCGAGACCGCACGATCTCGTTCCTCGCCGACGCGAAGGAACGGGGCGTCGCCTGTCCGGCGTTCGGGGCCATTCTGCCCCCTCCCCTCCACGAGCAAGGCCGCCGCTGGCAACGCGAGATGGCCGATGCCGGATGGGCGGGCCTGCACTGGCCCACCGAGTACGGGGGGCAGGGGCTCTCCAAGGACCACACGGCGATCTGGTACGAGGAGTGCGCCCGCGCCCAGGTGGCCCCCTATCTCAACCTGCAGGGCATCGTGCTCGCCGGGGAGGCCATCCTGCGGGCCGGCACCGATGACCAGAAGCGACGCTGGCTGCCGCCGACGCTGACCGGTGAGGTGCTGTGGTGTCAGCTGTTCAGCGAACCCGACGCCGGCAGCGACCTGGCGTCGCTCGCCACCACCGCCCGCCTCGACGGCGACTCGTTCGTCGTCAACGGACAGAAGGTGTGGTGTTCCAACGGCCAGTTCGCCGAGATGGGCATCCTGATGGCCCGCACCGACCCCGACACGCCCGGGCACCGCGGCATCTCGTTCTTCTGCGTCGAGATGGACCTCGACGGCATCGACGTCCGACCCCTCGTGCAGATGACCGGCGACGACGAGTTCTGCGAGGTCTTCCTCGACGACGTCACCATGCCCGGCGACGCCCTGCTCGGGCCGCTCCACGGCGGCTGGAAGGTCGGCATGGACGTCCTGTCCGACGAGCGGGGCTCCAGCGGGTCGTCGGGCCTGATCACCCTCGAACGTCGCCTGGAGCGGCTCGCCGGGCTCCTCGGTACGGCGGGCGAGACGGCGAGCGAGACGGTCAGCTCGAGCGGCGACGACGTCGTGCGGGATCGCATCCTGCAGCTGTTGGTGCGGGGGCACGCCCTCAAGACGATGCTGCTGCGCGAGGACGGCGGTCCGGCGGCGTCGTCGGCGGCGAAACTCCTCCGCACCGAGCTCGAGTTCGACGCCGCCGGCATCGAACTCACCCTGCTCGGCGCGGACGGCATGCTCGCCGGCGACCGGGCCGATCGCTTCCTCTACGCACCGGGCATGAAGATCGCGGGCGGGTCGAGCGAGATCCAACGCAACATCATCGGCGAACGGGTGCTCGGACTCCCCCGCGAACCGCGTCCCTGAGGTCAGCTCCCGCCCCGACCGATCCAGGCCAGGAATCGATCCTGGGCGTCGGCGTCGGCGGCGGGTCGGAGCTCGGGCCCGAACAGGCCCGGCATGCGGAGCATCTCGGGGTCGATCGTCTCGAGCGACGCCCGCACGGCCGCCATCTCGTCGGCGTCGAGCCGGGCGTGGTCGGAGAGCCCGGCCGGGGCAGCGATGTCCCAACGGTGCACGACCAGGTCGAGGGTGTAGAAGCCGTCGACCGTCTCGGCGAAGGTCGTGGGGCCGAGCATGCCGTCGTAGGTCGTGGCTGCTCGTCCGGGGTCGACGAGGACCTCCGACATGGCGGCCCGGACCGCCGAGAACCTCGCCGGGCGGGTCGTCGCCACGTCGAGGTCGGGGTCGGGAGCGAACTCGAATCGACCGAGGAAGTCGATCTCGGTGTCGACGACGTGGTCCGCCACCTCGCCGAGGGTCCAGCCCTCACAGGCACTCGGTGCATCCCAGCCGGCGGCACCACCCTCGACGTCGCCGAGGAGCTCGGCGAACCGGTCGGCGGCTCGGCGGTAGCGGTCGGGAATGCGCAGGTCGGTCATGGCGCCATCGTCGGCGATCGGGGGGCGACGGTCTTGAACGGATCGGACATGTCGGGGAACGTGGCGAAGTAGTCGGCCAGGAACTCGGTCGGCGTCGATCCGGTGATCGCCCGACAGTCCCGGGCGAGGTGGGCGTGGTCGGCGTAGCCGGCGCCGGCGGCCAGGTCGGCGAGGGAGCCTCGGGCCGCCCACGACGCGGTGGTGCTCGCGGCGGCGCAGAAGCGTTGGAAGCGGACGATGCGAGCCAGGGTCGAGGGCGGGTAGCCGAACCGTCGGCGAGCGAGCCGCTGCAGGGTGCGGCTCGACACCCCGAGATGCCGGTCGAGACCGTCGAGCGGTCGGTGCGGCACGCTCGACACCCAGGCCAGCACCGCCTCGGCGGCCGGGTCGGGCCGCAGGGCCGACCACCGGTCGACGCACCACGCCTCGAGTCGTCGCCGTCGGTCCTCGAGCGGCCGGCCGGCGAGCCGGTCGAGCAGTGGCTGCGCGGCCGTGCCGATCGCTTCGGCGAGCGGGATGCGGGCGTCGCCGAGTTCTCCGAGGTCGAGGTCGAGAGCCAGGCCGGCGACCCCGGGACGGAACCGGACGCCGACCGAGGTGGTCCCCGGCGGCAACTCGAACGTCCACGACCGCTGCTCGGGACCGCACACCACGGCCGACGGCGCCCGCCCACTGCCGGGCTCGAGGACGACGATGTCGACGCAGGCGTCGGGGGTGAGGAGGTGGCGACCGGTCGGCCGGGCCTGCCAGGTGCAGGCGATCACCTCGTCCACCGCGGCCGGTGGCGCCACCGGCTCGTACCACCCGTCGACCACCACGACGAGGCTAGGTGGCCGAGCGACCGGTTCGACCCGACTCAAGGACCACCCCCGGACGTGCCGACACCGCAGCGTGATGACCTCGCTCCGACCTCCGACACTCGCGCCGGCGTGCCGCCTCCTGGCCGTCGCCGCCCTCGTCCTGTCCCTCACGACGGTGGTGACGACGGCCGTCACGGTCGCCCACCCGGCGCCGGCCGCCGCGGCCACCACCGGACCGGATGCCCGCAGCGTCGAGCGGCTCTACGCCGCCTACTTCGGCCGCGGCGCCGACGCCGCCGGTCTCGAGTTCTGGCAGGGCCAGCAGGCGCTGGGCCGCAGCCTCGACGAGATCAGCGAGAACTTCGCCCGGTCACCCGAGTTCGTCGACACCTACGGCACCCTCGGCGACGCCGCCTTCGTCGACCTCGTCTACACCAACGTCCTCGGCCGCAGCCCCGACGCCGGCGGCCGCGCCCACTGGCTCACCCACCTCACCGACGGCACCCTCACCCGCGGCCAGGTCATGCTCGCCTTCAGCGACTCGGCCGAGTTCAAGGAGACCACGGGCCTCCACCCCCACGGGCCCGATGGCCGCAGCGTCGAGCGGCTCTACGCCGCCTACTTCGGCCGCAGCGCCGACGCCGGCGGTCTCGCCTACTGGGAGGCCCGGCGCGACCAGGGCACCAGCCTCGACGAGATCAGCGAGAACTTCGCGCGGTCCGACGAATTCACCCGCACCTACGGCACCCTCAGCGACGCCGCCTTCGTCGACCTCGTCTACACCAACGTCCTCGGCCGCACCCCCGACGCCGGCGGCCGCGCCCACTGGCTCACCCGCCTCTCCGACGGCACCCTCACCCGCGGGCAGGTCATGCTCGCCTTCAGCGACTCCCCGGAGTACAAGGTGCAGACCGGGCTCCACGGCGACCGTCCGGTCACCCCGGTCGGCCCGCCGGCCGAGATCGGGCCGAACGGCCTGCCGGCTCCCGGCAACCCGGCCGGCACGGCGGTGGTGCCCGCCGCCGCCCGGGCCGAGGACGTCTCGGACCCCGACACCGTCATCGGTGACGGCACGCCGGCGAGCTGCACGTCGGCCGCGGTGGTGGCGGCCGTCGCCGCCGGCGGCACGATCACGTTCGACTGCGGCCCCGATCCCGTCACGATCGTGATGACCGAGACGGCGCGCGTGTTCAACAACGCCGACCCCGACATCGTGATCGACGGCGGCGGCCTCATCACCCTGTCCGGTGGCGGCGAGCGTCGCATCCTCTACATGAACACCTGCGACCAAGCCCAGGTGTGGACCACGCCCCACTGCCAGAACCAGGACCACCCGCGCCTGACGGTGCAGAACATCGCCTTCGTCGACGGCGACGCAACCGGCGAGACGATGGAGGGCGGTGGCGGTGGCGGTGGCGCCATCTTCGTGCGGGGCGGTCGCCTCAAGATCGTCAACGCCGTGTTCGCCCGCAATCGCTGCGACGCCACCGGCCCCGACGTCGGCGGGGCTGCCGTGCGGGTGCTCAGCCAGTACGACGGGCTCCCGGTCTACGTCGTCAACTCGACCTTCGGCGGTGGCGAGGGGCTGGGCAACGTCTGCTCGAACGGTGGCGGCCTGTCGAGCATCGGGGTGTCGATGACCGTGCTCAACTCGGTGTTCAGCCACAACGAGGCGATCGGCAACGGCGCCAACCCGGCCCAGGCCGGCACGCCGGGCGGCGGCTCGGGCGCGGCGATCTACAACGACGGCGGCTTCTTCGAGCTGCGGGTGGCCGGCACGGTGATGACCGACAACCACGCCAACGAAGGCGGCGGCGCGATCTTCTTCGTGTCCAACGATCGCACCGGGCACCTCTTCATCGACGGTTCGACGCTGGCTCGCAACGTGTCCGCCCGGTTCGAGACCGCCGGCCTGCCCGGCATCTTCTACCTGGGCGAGGGCCCGGCGATCGTCACCGCCAGCAGCCTGTCCTGATCGCCCGATGTCAGACGACCGTGATCACGACGCGGGCGTAGCGGGTGATCGCCGGGGCGCCGTCGTCGGTGGCCTCGCAGATCAGGTGGATCGTGTCGCCGGGCGCGGCGTCGTGGGGCACGTCGACGACCACACCTGAAGCTCCGGCGCCCGCGCCGTCCTCGAGGGCGTCGACGGCGGCGTCGATGCCGGCCTCGGCATAGATCCACGGCTCGACGGTCACGGCGTCGCCGTCCGGGTCGTCGGTGCGCCAGCGCACCTCGACCTGGGC
>JBPEXC010000265.1:0-5662 GCA_052032035.1 Acidimicrobiales bacterium
GCCGAAAGCTCCGAAACCAGCTGGCCGACGACTCGGTCCGGTTCCGGCTGCGGGCCAACGACGCCGGCTTCACCCTCATCACCGGCGACGGTGTGGTCGCGTCGACACGTTGGCGCGATCACCGACGCTGGATCGACGGCGGCGACGTCCTCGTCGCCGAGACGACGGGCGGTGCGTGGTCCATGCTCCCGATCGGCGAGTTCCCGCCCCACGTCGCGGCGACGATCCGCGACGGCCTGCGCGCCAACGGTGTCCGACAGGTCCCGACCCGGGCAGCTCGGCTGCCCTCCGGCTAGTAGTCGATCCCCTTCTTGGCGACGATGCCGGCGTCGAAGGCGTGCTTGACCTTCTCCATCGACGTGACCGTGTCGGCCACCTCGATGATCTCGGCGGGCATGTCGCGGCCGGTGAGGACGATCGACGTCTTCTCGGGCCGCTCGGCGACCACCTTGGCCACCTCGGCGGTGTCGATCCAGCCGAAGGTCATGGCGTAGGAGATCTCGTCGAGCACCAGGAGGCGGTGGTTGCCGGCCTCGATCAGCTCCCGGGCCTTCTCCCACGCCCCGCGAGCGAGCGCAGCGCTCTCGTCGAGGTCGTCGGACTCCCAGGTGAACCCGTCGCCGGCCGCGAGCCACTCGCAGCCGAGTTGCTCGAGCAGCTTCTGCTCGCCGGTGTTCCACTCCCCGCTCTTGAGGAACTGCACCACGGCGGCGGGCCACTCCCGGGCCAGTGCGCGGATCACGACGCCGAACGCCGCCGACGACTTGCCCTTGCCGTGCCCCGTGTTCACCAACACCAGCGACGTGGCGACGCGCATCTCCGACTTGTCGGGAGCGTCGGTCGGCGGGGTCTCGTTGGGGGCCATGGCAGGAGACTACCGGTGGGCCCTGCCGCAGGCCCTACTCGCCGAGCGCTACTCCCCGAGCTCTACTCACCAAGCTCTACTCACCAAGCTCTACTCACCAATGACTGCGTCGGACTCCCGGATCGCCCCGGCGTAGATGCCCTTCGCCATCAGCGAGGTCTCGCTCCGACGACGCCGACCGTAGATCTCCCGCCGGATCCGATGGACACCGTCGTCGTCGGGGGCGGCCCGTCCGGCGGTCTCGATCAGGTGGCAGGCCAGACGATGGTCGCCCGCCTCCGACAGCGCGACGGCCCGCTCCGCGAGCCGAGCGGCTCCCCCGGCCAGGTCGGCCCACTCCCTCGCCAACGCATCGGCCGGCGCTGGCTTGAGCGACGCGGGGTCGCCGTCCCACCAGCCGCCGTAGAGCCGCCAGATGTTGCGGACGACGAACTCCGGCTCGTCGTAGGTCGGCCGCAGGTAGGGAAGGGCGAGCGTCTCCGCCGGCACCGTGGCCTCGTGGAGGATCTCGTCGAGCGTGGCGCCGGCGTTCATCATCGCCACGACCGCTTCCTCGAGGTCCTCGAGGGTCCGGGCGACCGTGGTCAGCACGGTGGCGATCCGGTCGCGCCCCGCGATCGGGAGGCCATGGGCCGGGAGGAGCAGCTCGGGTTCGAGCGCGACCATCTCTCGCAACGCAGCGGCCCACTCGGCCGGATACCGCTGCACCTTCTGCGGGTTGCCGGCGTTGGGGAAGACCCACACCATCAGGTCGCCGGAACAGATGGCGCGGTGTTCCGGGATCCAGGCCCACGCGTGGTCGTCGGTCTCGCCCCTGGCGTGGCGCAGCTCGACGTCGAGCCCGCCGACGCTGAACGAACTCCGGGTGGCGAAGGTGTCGGTCGGTTCGGCTGCGTCGTCGGGCAGGAAGCGACGCTCCGGATCGACGCCGGTGCCGCCGAGCCGCATCGACGCATGCACTCGCCCGTGGCCGAACTGGCGGGCGTTGATGGCGGTGTTCCAGCCGTTGGTCCGCCGGTAGCGAACGAAGCGATCGCGCACCGCCTCGTGGCCGATCACACGGGGATCGCGGTGGCCCCGCTCCCGGTTGTCGGCGATGAGCGCGCCGCTCCCGCCCACGTGGTCGACGTGACCGTGGGTGTAGACGAGGCTGTGCAGCGGGTCGGTCGACCAGCCCCGCAGCGCCTCGGTGACCGCTTGGCCGGTGGCGGCGCCGCTGGCGTCGAAGGCCACGAGCCCGTCGTCGGTGCGGAACACGACGCTGTGGCTGAACGACTCGATCACGGCCACGTCGTCGGCCACCTCCGAGAGTTCGTTGTTGACGCGGTTGGGCGCGACGTCGGTCACGCCGTCGTCGATGAGGCGGGCCGACAGGTCCAACAACTCCGAGGAGATTTGAGGCATACGCCTTACTAGCGGATCGGCGTGGGGTCGCGCCACCGCGAGCCGACACCTGACGCCCGCCTAAGGTGATCGGGTGCCCGGTCGTGTCGGTTCCCCCGTCGAATGCGAGGTCCGCCTGCTGGACCTCCCGACGCACGCCTCGCTGCGAGCCGCCCACGACCGTGACGGTGCCGCTGCCGCCGTGTCGAGCGGACGTCGCCTCGTGGTCGTCGGGCTGCGCGACGGCGACGGAAACGAGGGGTGGGGCGAGTGCTCGGCGTTGAACGCCCCGACCTACTCGCCGGAGTGGGCCGACGACGCCTTCTCGGTGCTGGCCGAGCCCGATCGGCTCGACGCCGGCGAGCACCCGATGGCCGCCGCCGCACAGGAGATGGCACGACTCGATCTCGACCTCCGGGCTGCCGGCCGGTGCCTCGTCGACCACCTTGCCGACCGCCTCGGCGGCGACAGCCCGATCGTCGCGAGCCTGCCCCTCGCCGCGGTCGTCGGGCTGCCGGCCGCCGATCCCCACGGTCGACCGGCGAGCGTCGACGACCTCGTCGCCGAGGTGGCGACCCGGGTGGCCGATGGCGCTCGCCGCGTGAAGCTCAAGGTCGTGCCGGGGTGGTTGGGCGGGCCGGTCCGAGCGGTCAGCGATGCGTTCGCCGGACTCGAGGTGCAGATCGACGCCAACGGCTCGCTGCGGGCCGACGACCTGGCCGAGCTGGCCGGGGTGGCCGACCGGCTGACGGCGATCGAACAACCCTTCGCCGACGCCGACCTCACAAGTCGACTGGCCGGCGTCCTGCGCTCGACGACCGCCACACCGATCCTGTTCGACGAGGGGACGCCCAGCGCCGACGACGTCCGGGCGCTCGTCGACCCCGATCTCGGGCTCGGCGTGGTGATCAAGCCGCCACGGCTCGGCGGGCTCGCCGCCGCGGTCGAGCTCCTCGCCTGGTGCGCCCAACGCGGCGTGCCGGCTTCCGCCGGCGGCATGCTCGAGTGTGGGCTCGGCCGCCACGCGCTCGCGGCGTTCGCCGCGCTTCCCGGCCTGACGATCACCGGGGACCTGTCGCCGGCCCGTCAGTGGCTGGCGGCCGACCCGTGGCCCGACCTCGAGGTCGCCGGCGGCGAGGTGGCCGTGCCGAGCGGTCCCGGCGTGGCACCACTCCCCGACCCCGAGACCCTCGACCGCCTCACGGTCGCCTGGATCGAGACGCCTCCGCCGAGTCGGCCCACCAGCTGAGGATCACGTCGGCGGTCTCGTCGGGCCGTTCGAGGTGGACGGCGTGGGTGCCGGGCTCGAGATGGAGCCGAGCCCCGGCACCGATCGCGTCGACCAAGCGACCGCCGAGCGCCGTGAACTTGGCGTCGTCGGCGCCGGCGATCGCGAGCACCGGCGCCTGGATCGAACCGAGGCGGGCCCAGAGGGGATCCTGGGTGCCGGTGCCTGCGTGGCGGAGCGAGGAGGCCAGGCCGGCCACCCGGTTCGTCCGTCGCTCGGCCCGTGCCGCCGCGACGTCGTCGAGGCCGGCGAACAGCGGGCTGGCGAGCCAGCGGTCGAGGAAGGCGTCGAGCCCGATCTCCTCGAGGCGGGCCGCGAGCGCCTCGTCGGCCGCTCGGCGCTCGGCCCGCTCCGGCTCGGTGTCGAGCCCGCCGGTGGCGCCGATGGTGACGAGCCCGTGCACCCGTTCGGGGTGGGCGAGCGCCAGGTGGAGGGCGATCCTCCCGCCCATCGAGTAGCCGATCACCAGTGACGGCTCGGGCCCGATCGCGTCGGCGACCAGCTCGGCTGCCGTCCACAGGTCGGCGTCGTCGTGGGCGCTGAGGCCGTGGCCCGGGAGGTCGACGGTGGTCACGGTGGCGCGCTCGGCCAACCGGTCGGCGAAGCGCCCCCAGCAGCGGCCGTTCTGCGTGAACCCGTGGAGCAGGACGCAGCGGGGCGACCCGGCGCCCGTCGTCCGGTGATGGAGCGACACGGTCGACCCGACCCGATCAGTCCGCCGGGCGGCGGCGCCCCATCTGGAGCTTGCCCGCCATCCGCACGAGCGAGGTCGGCACGGTGCCGGCGAGCCCGGCGGCCGTCTTGTTGAGCGCGCCCGTGGTCACCCGCGGCTTGCCGGCGTTGAGCGCCTCGAGGCCTTCGCGGGCGACGTCGGCGGCGTCCTGCCACATGAACTCCGGCAGCCCGGTCGTGTCGAACTCGGCGCGTGCGTGGAACTCGGTGTGGGTGAGCCCGGGGCACAGCGCGGTGACCGTCACCCCGCGGGGCTCGAGCTCGAGGTGGATCGACTCGGTGAAGCTGGTGACGAAGGCCTTCGTGGCGGAGTAGACCGCCGACTCGGGGGCGACGAGATCGCCGGCGAGGCTCGACACGTTGAGGATGCCGCCGCGCCCCCGGGCCGCCATCGTCGCCCCGGCCACGTGGCTGAGCCGCATGAGGGCCACGATGTTCACCTGCACCACGCCCATCTCGTACTCGAGGTCGGTGTCGACGAAGGCGTGGCCGCCGCCGAAGCCGGCGTTGTTGACCAACAGGTCGATCGGTCGGTCGTCGGCCCGGAGCCGGGCCTCGACCGCGGCCAGCTGCGCCGGGTCGGCGAGGTCGGCGGTCAACACCTCCACCTCGGCGTCGAGGTCGGCGGCGAGGGCCTCGAGCCGTTCGGTGTCGCGCGCCACGACCACGAGGTCGGTGTGGTCCTCGGCCAGCAGGCGGGCCAGCTCGCGCCCGATCCCGCTCGACGCTCCGGTGACCAACGCGCGATTCCAACGCTTCTCCATCAGCCGGACGCTACCCGTATCGTTGGGCGGGTGAGCACTCCGGACGTGAGCCCCTCCCCCACGGTCCTCCCCGA
This sequence comes from Acidimicrobiales bacterium, assembly GCA_052032035.1. Classification (GTDB taxonomy): domain Bacteria; phylum Actinomycetota; class Acidimicrobiia; order Acidimicrobiales; family SZUA-35; genus JAWSVN01. The sequence continues at coordinate 5,107 of JBPEXC010000265.1, forward strand.
GACGGCGAACGCGACCTTCTGCGCCACCCTGGTCGACACCTGGACCGCCCGTGGGGTCGACGCCGCCTTCATCGCGCCGGGATCCCGATCGACACCGCTCGCGCTGGCGCTGGCCGCTCGCGACGAACTCGCCGTGCACGTGTTCCACGACGAGCGGTCCGCTGCGTTCGCCGCCCTCGGCCACGCTCGGGTCACCGGCAACCCGAGCGTGCTCCTGTGCTCGTCGGGCACCGCCGGCACCCACTTCCACGGCGCCGTCGTCGAGGCCGACCTGAGCCGGGTGCCGCTGCTGGTGTGCACGGCCGACCGACCGCCGGAGCTGTGGGATCGCGGCGCCCCACAGACGATCCGGCAGGCCCACCTCTACGGGGGCGCCGTGCGGGCGTTCGTCGAGCCGGGTTGCCCGGACGACACCGACCCGGCGACCTGGCGTGCCCTCGCCCACCAGCTCGTCGACGCCGCCCTCGGCGCAGCGGGCGACGTCGCAGCGCCGGGCCCGGTGCACGCCAACCTGAGTTTCCGCGACCCGCTGACCGGCGCCCCCGGCGAGCTCCCG
>JBPEXC010000266.1:0-4638 GCA_052032035.1 Acidimicrobiales bacterium
CGGCCAGGGCGTCCGGCGCCGAGATCTCGGCGCGATCCGCGAGCCGACTGAAGGTCGATCCCTCGCTCGAGGCGCCGGCGGACTCGGTGAGCCACCGGTAGCCCTCGACCCCGACGTTCTGCTCCGAGGCCCGGGCGATCACCCGCTGGCGGAACTCGGCGTCGTCCTCGAGCACGCGCTGGGCCACCGACATCGCTCGCTTGGGAAGGCTCGCGACGTAGAGGAAGCTACGCATCGGGGCGGGCGGTTCGACAGGCGGCACGGCCTCGACGCCTTCGCGGGCGACCGCGAAGGCGAGGGTGCAGGTTGCAGCCAGGGACTCGGCTTCCATCGGGATGACTCCTTGAACGGGTTCGTGGTCGGTGCGTGCGGGCACACCGGGCCGTCGACGCTGCTCCGATCGGCCGAACCGTGTCGAACTTCAGTCCTTTCGGCCCAGACCCCGATCGACGCTTCCCCGACACCCCGGGGACCGGTCGACCCACTCATCCTTCCACCTGCGCGATACTCGGACCGGGCGGCGCCGACACCGACCGGCAGCCGACCACCGAACGAACTCGAGCAGTCACCACGAGTGCTTGACATCGAACAGGTGTTCGATCCATCATCGGCCCATGGTCAGCCTGTTCGACCTCGGCGACGGTGCCGAGCCGCCCCCACCGCCGGCCGTCACGTCCCCGTCGTGGCGCCAGCGATCGTTCGACGAACTCGGCGTTCCCCTCCACGAGGCCACCTTCTGCATCTTCGACCTCGAGACGACCGGCGGCAGCGCCGCCAACGACGCCATCACCGAGATCGGCGCCGTCAAGGTCCGGGGCGGCGAGGTCCTCGGCACCTTCCAGACCCTCGTCAACCCCGGTCGCGCCATCCCGCCGACGATCACGATGCTCACGGGCATCACCGACCATCAGGTGCTGCGGGCCCCGACGATCGCCGAGGTACTGCCCACCTTCCTCGAGTTCGTCGGCGGGGCCGTCCTGGTCGGCCACAACCTGCGCTTCGACACCAGCTTCGTCGACGCTGCGGTCCGACGTCACGGCGGCCCCCTCCTCGGCAACCAGCGGATCGACACCCTGGCCCTGGCGCGGCGCCTCCTCGTCGACGAGGTGCGGTCGTTCAAGCTCGGTGAGCTCGCCCGCACCCTGCGCCTCGCCCACCAGCCGAGCCACCGGGCGCTCGACGACGCCTGGGCCACCACCGACCTGCTCCACGAGCTGATCGGTCGGGCGACCGGCTGGGGGGTGAAGGGACTCGACGACCTGGTCGCCCTCCCCACCGTCGCCGGCCACCCCCAGGCCCGCAAGCTCAAGCTCACCGCCGACCTTCCCCGTCGCCCCGGGGTCTACTTCTTCCTCGACGCCGACGGCCGGGTGCTCTACGTGGGCAAGGCGACCGATCTCCGAGCACGCGTGCGCAGCTACTTCTCGTCCGACCGACGCAAGAAGGTCGCCCAGCTCCTCCGGGAGACCGCTCGGATCGAGCACCGGGTCTGCGCCAACACCCTCGAGGCGGCCGTCGTCGAGCTCCGCCTGATCCGAGCCCACCAGCCACGCTTCAACCGCCAGGGGCGACGCGAACGCAAGCCGGTGTGGGTCCGCCTCACCGACGAGCGCTACCCCCGCCTGTCGATCGTGCGCTCGCCGCCGCCGGCCGAGGCGGCGAGCATCGGTCCGCTCACGTCGTCGAAGGCGGCCCAGGCAGTCGTCGAGGCCGTGCAGAGCGCCCTGCCGATCCGACGCTGCACCACGAAGATCCCCAAGCGTCGACGCGCCGACGACCCGCCCGCCGGCGAGGTCGCTCGCTGCGCCTCGGCCCAGCTCGGGGTGTCGATGTGTCCGTGTGCCGGCGACCTCGACGAGCGGGCCTACGCCGAGGTCGTCGCCCAGGTGGCGCGGGCGTTCACGACCTCCCCCGACCTCGTCCTCGTCCCGCTGTCGCGCCGGATGACGATGCTCGCCGCCGACGACCGCTTCGAGGACGCCGCCGTCACCCGCGATCGCGCCCGGGCGTTCACCGAGGCGATCCGCCGCAGTCGTCGAGCGGCGATGCTGGTGGGGGTCGAGCGACTCGTGATCGAACACGACGGCACCACCACCGTCGAGATCGGCGAGGGCGGGGTGCGCCCGGAGTCACTCGACGAGGCGCTCTGCGTGGCGTCGTGGCTCGACCAGCACGCCGACCGACTCCGTCTGGTGGCGAGCGAGGGCGAACTCTCCAGCCCGCTCCCCCGCCTGCCCGACTTCAGCCCTGCCGCTCGCTGATCGCCGTCACCAACGACGCCACCCGCCCGTCGGCGAGGGCGGCTCGGGCCGCCGTGATCCCCGCGTCGAGATCCTCGGCCACCCCGGCCACCACGAGCGCGGCGGCGGCGTTGACGACCACGATGTCGGTCCGGGGGCCGGTGGCACCGTCGGCCCCCCACATCGCACGGAACAGTTCGACGTTCTGTTCGGGGGTGCCGCCGGCGAGGTCGGCGAGCGAGGCTGCCGGGGCGAGGTCGTGGGCGCTCGGATCGATCGTCGTCGTCGTCACCCCGTCGGGTGTCACGACCCAGACGCTGGTCGGACCGGTGAGGCCGATCTCGTCGAGGCCGCCGTCGCCGACGACCACCCAGGCCAGGTCGGAGCCGTTGCGGTGCAACACCTCGGCCATCCGTTCGGCCGACGCCGCGCTCGCCGTGCCGATCACCTGCCGGCGGAGCCGGGCCGGGTGGGCGAGCGGGCCGAGCACGTTGAACACCGTCGGGATACCGAGCTGGGCTCGGACCGGGCCGACGAACCGCATCGCCGGGTGGTAGGTGCGGGCCAGGGCGAAGCCGAGGCCCAGGTCGGCGACGCAGGCCTCGAGGGCCTCGGTGCCGAGGCCGACCGGCACGCCGAGCTCCTGCAGGAAATCGAACGAGCCCGAGGTCGACGAGGCCTTGAAGTTGCCGTGCTTGCAGACCCGGGCACCGGCGGCGGCGGCCACGAACGACGCCATCGTCGACACGTTGAGCGCATGGCTCCGGCGGTGGGCCGACCCGCCGGTCCCGACGATGTCGACGGTGCCCTCCGGCATCGAGAGCGGCTCGGCGGCTCCGAGCATGGCCGCCACCAGGCCGACCATCTCGTCGACGGCCTCACCCTTCTGGCGGAGCCCGACGATCAGCCCGGCGATCTGGGCGTCGGTGGCCCGATCGGCCAGGATGTCGCCGAGGGCCGCCGCGCACTCCTCGGCGCTGAGGTCGACCCCGTCGACCAGGCGGCCGAGGAGCGACGGCCAGCCACCGTGGGCCGCCACCGCGGGCGGGCTGTCGGGAGTGGACGGGCCGGGTGCAGTCGGTTCGGACACGGCCCGAACCTACCCGGCTCGGGATCGGCTGGCGAGAGCCTTCCGCCTCGTGGGCTCAGTACCGCAGCCGGCGTCCTTCGCGCCGCCAGACCCGGCGACGCTCCCACTCGTCGGTGCCGCCCCACACGCCGGCCGGCTCACGGCTGGTCATCGCGTGCTCGCGGCACTGATCCTGGACCGGGCAGGTCGAGCAGATGGCCTTGGCCCTGCTCACCGCCCAGCGGTCATCGGGGGACGGATAGAAGATCCCGAGGTCGATTCCCTGACATGATCCGTGTGCACGAAAGTTGAGGTCCACACCGGCATCCTCTTCCCCGGTGGTAACAGCCATCGACCAGGAGCGTGAACGGTCCGTGAACGGTCGAGCGGGGCCCTGACCAGGGCCGCCGGCACCATCCGCGGCGGGTCGATCCCCCCGACCCGGCCCGGCCCCCATGCCGCCGGTACGATCGTGGTCGTGCGCCGCTTCGACTGGACCGTGATCCGCAGTTCCGCCACGGTCGGCCTGCTGATCGTGGTGCCGGCCGCCGTCATCAGCGACCTGCTCTTCGACCGCACCGACGCCCTCTGGCTCTCGCTGCTGTTCGCCATCGCCACGCTCCTCGGGTTCATGGCCGCCGGCTATGCGGCCGGCCGCCAGCGCACCGACATCCCGATGAGCCACGGAGCGATGGCGGCGCTGGTCTGTTACGCGGTCGTCCAGGTGTTCGGCACGATCAAGCGACTGCTGGCAGGCGAGGAGGTCAACGTGCTCGCCTACCCCTTCATCGCCATGATCGCCCTCACCTGCGGTCTCGCCGGGGCCCTGCTCGCCGACTGGCACGTTCGCCGCACCCGCCGCACCGCCGATCCCGTCCTCTGAGGCGGGTGGCGGGGCCGATAAGCTGCGCGACCTGGGTGAGTCGGCCGGGTGGCCGCGGCCGCTCCGGCGGTCGAGGAAAGTCGGGGCTCCACAGGACATGGTGCTGGCTAACAGCCAGTCGGGGCGACCCGCAGGACAGTGCCACAGAGAACAGACCGCCGATGGGCCGGGCGACCGGTCACAGGTAAGGGTGAAACGGTGCGGTAAGAGCGCACCAGCGTCCGGGGTGACCCGGGCGGCTCGGTAAACCCCACCAGGAGCAAGATCAGACGGAGGGACGGGTCGTCCGCCTCCCGGCTCCGGCCGGGTACCTCCGGGTGGATCGCACAGATGGATGGTCACCGACCGGATGCCGGCAACGGCGCCGGGAACAGAACCCCGCTTACAGGCCGACTCACCCAGCCCCGCCCGCCCCCGCCCGGTCACGCCTGTTCGGGATTGGGTCA
>JBPEXC010000267.1:0-1743 GCA_052032035.1 Acidimicrobiales bacterium
ATCAGAGTGTGCCGGGTGCGTCGGTCGACCGCAGCCCGGTGACGGTTCAGGCGGCGCGGTCGCCCGAGGAGTGGTCGAACTTCTGCTTCGCCTGATCGCGGGCCTGGAGGACGGACCGGCGGCTGGGGGAGCGGGGCGCGTAGCCGGCGAGGGCTCGCTCCTCGTCGTTCTCGCCACCCCAGATGCCGTGCTCGAGGTTGAGCCGGCCGGCGTTGCGGCACGGGATCATCACCGGGCACACCTCGCAGTAGGTGCGGGCGAGCGCCTCCCGCTCCACCCGGCGCTCCGGGCGCTCGGCGGCCGGCCCGAAGAAGACCTCGGTCAGACCCTTGCAGAGGGCGTGGTCGGCCCATCCGGTCTCGGTGTCGGGGTGGAGGACGAAGTCGGTGTCCATGGCGGGCTCGTTTCAGCGGTGGAGGGGTGGCGGGTGATTTAGCACTAAATGTAAGTCGAACGAACCGGGCTGGCAAGGGATTTTTGAGTTCTTGCTCAAATCTCGTGCTCAAGCCCCGGGTGACCCCTGTTCGGAGCCGGCGCAGGACCGGGATTGGTGACGTCGTGCCCCCATCCCGGGCGCGACAAACCCGTCCCCCGTGTCGAACGGCGAGCGGTGGGTGCGTGGGTCAGCGACGAGCCGACAGCAGGGCGGCGCGGAGATCCGCACCCCAGGCCGTGGCGCCCAGCGACCGGGCGTCGGCCTCGTCGGCGACCGCCCCGCCGCCCACGAGGATCGTGGCGCCCGGCACCGCCGCCGCCACCGCCTCGGCGGCCGCGCCGGCACCGGCCCGACCCCGATCGCAGGTCACGACGATGACCACGATCAGCCGGGACGGGTCGGCCCCGTCGGCGACCACCTCGCTCGCCGCGTCGGCGAACGTCGCCGGCGACACGTCGGGTCCGAGTTCGGTGACGACGAACCGCTCGCGCCTCGCCAACGCTGCGCCCAGCGTCACCGGCAGGGAGTGGTCGTCGCCCTCGGGCGCCCCGATCACGACCTGTCCGCTCCGCCGACCGCGTCGCTCGCCGAGGTCGGCGAGACGGCCGACGAGTCGGGTCGCGGTGGCGGTGGCACGGTGCTCGTCGTCGACGCCCACCTCGTCGCGCTCCCAGCGCGCGCCGATCTCGGCCATGGCCGGCACGAGGGCATCGGCGATCACCTCGTCGGGCAGGGGAGCCGACGCCAGATCGAGGGCCGTGGCCCACGAGCGTTCGTCGTCGCCGGCGATGAGGCCGGCCACGAGGTCGTCGAGCTCGACCGTCGCGACCGCAGCCCCCGGCCGATCGGCGTCACCGCCGTCGGCGGGTCGGCCCCGCTCGGAGAAGGCGGCCAGATCGTCGTCGGTCACCGCCCAGCGGCCCTTCACCTTGCGAGCCGGGAGGCGCCCCTCGCGCACGTAGCGATGCACCGTCATGTAGTGCACGCCGAGCCGTTCCGCGACGTCGTGGAGGGTGAGATCGCTGGCCACATCCGGACGGTAGTCCCACACCCACTACCGTTGTCGGCTTGGACGCCTGGCGAATTCTGACCTGGAACCTCTGGTGGCGGTTCGGGCCGTGGGAGGAGCGCCAGCCGATCATCCTCGAGACCCTGCGACGGGTCGACGCCGACGTGATCGGGCTGCAGGAGGTCTACGCAGTCGTCGACGACGAGGGCCCCCTCGGCGGCGACCAGGCGGCGCGACTCGCCGCCGAGCTCGGCTACCACCTCGCCCGCTCGGTCGACGCCGCCGGCGAGCCGCAGGC
>JBPEXC010000268.1:0-13798 GCA_052032035.1 Acidimicrobiales bacterium
CCCCGGCGTCGGTGGACCCGCAGGGGCCGCCGACCGAGGTGATGCCGGTCGTCCCCGACGCGCCCACCCCGCCCGAACGCCCGGTGGCGCCGACGGTCGAGAACCGTCCGCCCGAACCCCCACAGCATCCGCAGGGGGACCAGGGGCCCCACGGCCCGCCGGACTGATCGCGTCAGGCGTCGTCGAGACCCGAGAGGTCGTCGGGGATCTCGAACGTGGTGCCGCCCGGCATCTCCGGGTCGAGACCGATGCGGGCGAGCCACAGGCCGGGGGCGTCGACCTCGGCCGCGGTCGGCAGGTCGAGCTCGTCGGCCCACAGGCGGGTGAGCACGCCCTCGTCGGCCCGTTCGATCACGCCGTCGATGAACGCCCGACCCCGACGCAGCGTGGCGTCGGTGATGTCGATGCCGAGGAGGCGCTCCATGAACTTGTCGGCCGGGGCCACGTCGACCTGGCGCGACTGCAGGTGTTCCCGGATCGCAGCATGGTCGCTCACCAACGGCTCGCAGATCGTGCAGACGGCGTGGTCGACGGCGCCGAGGATCACCGCCACGAGGGCGTCGAGGCGGGGGAGGAGGAGGTCGTGGGCCGGCGACCGCATCATCGACAGCACCGTGTCGGGATCGCCGAGCTGCTGGGACAGGTGGGCGATCTGGCTGAAGTCGGTGATGTCGCCGAGTTCGTCGGCGATGCGGGCTGGGTCGGGTCGGAACGCCGCCGCGAAGTCCATCATCAGGGCGTCCATCTGGCGGCGCACGTGGGGCGTCGACAGCACGGCGTGGGAGACCAGTTCGTGGACGAGCACCCAGAGGCGCAGCTCGTCGACCGACACGGCCCACTCGGCGGCGGCGTCGTCGATCGCGGTGGGCACGACGAGGATCTCGTGCCCCTCGCGGGGCACGGGGAGGTCGTACTGCCCGAGGGTGTGCTGGGCCAGGTGGCCGATCATCGAACCCGCGCTGGCCGCCACCATCATCGGGCCCATCGAGGTGAACATCTGGCCGAACATCGCCGCCATCGGGTCGGCCCCGCCGGCCTCGGCGACCATCGCCGAGTTGGCCTCGCCCATCGCCTCGCCGAACCGTTCCATGAAGGGGCGGTAGGCCGAGAAGCTCTCGCTCACCCAGGTGCTGCGTGTGACGGCTCGCACCCTGGCCTCGGGGTGGAGGTCGAGCGTGGGAAGCTGGCGGACGTGCAGATCCGCCACCCGCGCCAGGTCCTCGACCGCCATTCGCACCTTCGGGTCGAGATTGGGTTCGCTCTGGCCCTCGGTCGCCACGGTCTGGGCGATCTGGCGGGCCTGGGCCCACGGGTCGCCGGCCGGGCCGCCGAGCCCCCCGAGGGAGCTCAGCATCTTGGTCAGGTCTTCGAAGGAGAACCCCTCGCCGAAGGGCGATCCTCCCAGTGGATCGGAATCGCTCACACGGGCATCGTAGAGCCGTGACCGTCATCGCGGTGACCGGGGCCGCCGGTGCAGTGGGTCGACGCACCGTCCGGCAGTTGTCGGCCGGAAGGTCCGACGACGCGCTCCGCATCCTGGCGGTCGACCGCGACGACCTCCCGACCCGCCTGGCGTCGCTCCCGTCGGTCGAGGCCGTCCGCATCGACCTGCTCGCCGCCGCCCCCGAGCGGGTGGCCGCCCTCCTCGAAGGGGTCGATGCCGTCGTCCACCTCGCCGAGGTCGAGGGTCGACGCGACGACGCCGGCACCGGCCTCGCCCTCCTCGACCGCCTGCTGCGCGGCCTCGAGCTGCTGGCGCCGACCGACGGCGCCCGCCGCCTCGTCGTGTCGTCGTCGGCCCTGGTCTACGGGGCGTGGGACGACAACCCGGTGCCCCTGTTCGAGTCGCGTCCTCCCCGCCCCAACGAGGGGATGGCGTTCGCCGAGGCCAAGCTGCGGCTCGAGCAGCGGGCCACGGCGTGGGCGGAGGGCCACGGCTGGGCGGTGTCGCTGGTACGGCCGACGACCACGCTGTCCGAGCGCGACACGAGCTGGGTGTCGGCGTCGTTGCGGGCCGCGGTGGCGGTGCGGCCCGAGCAGCTCGACCCGCCGGTGCAGTTCCTCCACCACGACGACCTGGCCTCGGCCTTCGTCACCGTCGTCCGGCACGGCCTCGACGGCCCGGTGAACGTCGCCCCCGACGGCTGGGTCGGCAGCGAGGTGTTCCGGCAGCTCGTCGGCGGGTTGCCGGTGCGGCTGCCCTCGACGGTGAGCCGCCGGCTCCGTTCCGCCGGCGGTCGCCTCGGCATCCGACAGGCCCCGCCCGGGATCGAACCGTACGTGCGCGACCCCTGGGTGGTGTCGAACGGCAAGCTCCGGGCGGCCGGCTGGGTGCCGGCGTTCTCCAACGAGGAGGCGTTCGTGGCCGGCACGCCGGCCCCACCCTGGGCGGTCAGCGCCCAGCGGCGTCAGGAGCTGGCGTTGGCCGCTGCGGGCGCGGCCCTGGCCGCCGCCGGCGCGGTGGCCGGTGGTGCCGCTCGCAAGCTCAGTCGCTGACGGCGCCCGGCCGCGCGCTCACTCCGACGAGCCGAGCCGGATCGGGACGTCGATCGTCTCGCCGTCGCGCTCGACGGTCACGACCACCTCGTCGCCCGCCGAGGCGTCGCGCAGCACGGCGATCAGGCCGGCGAAGTCGGAGACGGCCACGCCGCCGATCGCCGTCACCACGTCGCCCGCCTCGAGGCCGGCGACGTCGGCCGGGCCGCCGGGGGTGACGGTGGTCAGTTCGATGCCGGCCTCCGCGCCACGGCCCGACACCCCCAGGCGGGCGTTGCCGACCTCACCGTGGTGGACGAGCGACCAGGCGGTGGCGCCGGCGGTGTCGATCGGCATGGCCGCCGCCAGCTTGGCGTGGCCGGCCACCACCATGCCGATCACGGCGCCGGTCTCGTCGCACAGGGCGGCGCCCGCCGCAGCCTCGGGGGCGGCGATCGAGGTGAGCAGGGCACCGATCACCGGGTGGCCGTCGACGGCCGCCGACGCCTGGTCGACCGAGACGATCCGGCCGGTCCGGTCGGGGTCGGGCTGGTCGTGGCCGGCGAGGACGACCACGTCGCCCGGCTCGGGAGCCCGGGTGGTGCTCGCCTCGCCGTCGGTCTCGGCCGTCGGTGCAGGTCCGGTCTGTGCAGTGCCGGTCGGTGCAGTGTCGGTCGGTGCAGTGTCGGTCGGTGCAGTGTCGTCGGCTGGAGTGGCGGCGTCGGCCGAGTTCCAGACGCCGAGGACCGCCACGTCGGTGTAGCGGTCGCCGGCGACGACGGCGGCGGAGTAGCTGGTGCCGTCGATCATCACCTGGAGGTCGGCGACGTCGAGGGTGGCGGCCGCGCTGGACAGCACGAGCCGATCGAAGCCGCCGACCTCGCCGCCGACGAAGGTGACGGTGGTGACGTCGAGGTCGTCGAGCACGGGGGTGAGCGAGGCGTCGATGCCGTGGGCGATCGGTCGGTCACCGTTGAGGATCAGGTGGACCCCGCCGCTGGCGGAGCCGTCGAAGCCGGCGGGGAGGGTCGCACTCGACGCCGACGCCATCGACGCCGCGGCCACGGTGGAGGATCCGACCGGCGTCGTCGTGGAACTGGTGGGCCGCACCCCGGCGGTGGGGGCGAGCGTCGACACCGCCGCCGGAGCGGTCGTGGTCGTCGACGTGAGGCGGGCGGCAGCGTCGATCGTCGGTCGGGCGCCCCCCGACATCGAGGCGACCACGGCGAACAGGCCCAGGCAGGCGGCGATTCCGGCCGCGCCGCCGACGGCCACCGACCACCGGGGTCGCTCCCGCAGGCCGGTGCCCGCGGCGTCGGCCTGGGCCTCACGGGCCGCGAAGGCGTTGGCCGCAGCGATCTCCGAGGGGTGCCGCCACACCCGATCGGTGGGATCGGGCGGTGGCCCGGCGATGTCGTCTGGCTCGCTACCCACGGCTCGGCATCCTACAACGTCGCCCATCGGCGAAATCCGCGCCCCGACTAGCATGGCCGCCGTGCAGCCACCGGATTCGGGCAACACCTGGACAGGTCTCCTCGACGGACCCCTCCCTCTCGAGGCCGCGAGCGCGTGGGCCGTGCTGCCCTCGTGTGGGGCGGTCGTGACGTTCTCCGGCACCGCCCGCGACCACTCCAAGGGCCGCGAGGAGGTGTCGGTCCTCGAGTACGAGGCCTACACCGAGCAGGTGATCCCGCGCCTCGACGCCCTCGCCCAGTCGGCGCGCGACCGCTGGCCCGACCTCGGTCGCATCGTGCTGATCCACCGGGTGGGTCCGGTGCCGATCACCGAGTCGGCCGTCGTGGTCGTGGCATCGTCGCCCCATCGTGACGTCGCGTTCGAGGCCTGCCGCTACCTGATCGACACCTTGAAGCACACCGTGCCGATCTGGAAGAAGGAGAAGTGGCGCGACGGTGAGAGCTGGGGGCTCGAGGCCCAACACCTCACCGAGATCGAGGCCGCAGCCGCCGGTACCCCCGAGGATCTGTCGTCGTGAGCCGCGACCTGGCCATCGACCTCGGCACCGCCAACATCCTCGTCTACGCCCGCGGCGAGGGCATCGTGCTCAACGAGCCCTCGGTGATCGCCCTCAACACCCGCACCGGCGACGTGCTCGCCATCGGCAGCGAGGCGTGGAAGATGATCGGGCGCACCCCGAGCCACATCGTCGCCGTCCGCCCCCTGCGCCAGGGCGCCATCACCGACTTCGAGATCACCGAGCGCATGATCCGTCTCGTGCTGCACCGCGCCGGGGTGAGCCGCTTCAACCGGCCCCGGGTGGTGATCTGTGTGCCCTCGGCGATCACCGCCGTCGAGCAGCGGGCCGTGCGCGAGGCCGCCCGACGGGCCGGCGCCCAGGAGGCCCACCTGCTCGAGCAGCCGATGGCGGCCGCCATCGGGGCCGGTCTGCCGATCGACCAGCCCATCGGCAACATGGTCGTCGACATCGGCGGCGGCACGACCGAGACCGCCCTGATCTCGCTCGGCGGCGTGGTGGCCCTCGAGGCGGTGCGGGTCGGCGGCTTCGACATCGACGCCGCCATCCAGGCCTACGTCCGCCGCTCCCACGGCATCGCCGTCGGCGAGCAGACCGCCGAGCAGATCAAGAAGTCGATCGGCACGGCGTGGCCGACCGAGGAGGAGTGGGGTGCCGACGTGCGCGGCCGCGAACTGATGAGCGGTCTGCCCCGCACGGTGACCCTGCGGGCCTCGGAGGTGCGCGAGGCGATCGAGGAGCCCGTGTCGGCGATGGTCGACTCGGTGGTGTCCTGCCTCGGTTCGGCGCCCCCGGAACTGGCCCAGGACCTCATCATCCACGGCATCCACCTCGTCGGTGGCGGCGGTCTGCTCGTCGGGCTCGACAATCGCATCAGCGAGGCCGCCAAGGTCGACGTCAACCTGGTGGAGCAGCCCCTCGAGGCGGTCGTGCTCGGCGCCGGTCAGTGCATCGAGAGCTTCGACGAGGTGCGCGACATGTTCATGACCTCGCGGTCCCGCCGCTAGGGATCCTCCGGCGCTGCGTCGTCGTCGGTGATCGTCAGCAGATCCTCGGCGGCCTGACGCACCTGCCAGTCGCGATCGTCGAGGGCGGCCTGGAGGGCGTCGTCGACGTCGTCGCCGTCGAACGGGGCGAGGGCGATCACGGCCCGCCGCCGCACCGTGGCCCGATCCTGCAACGCCCGGAGGATCGTGTCCTTGCCGGCACCGAGGGCGCCGAGGGCGGCCACCGCCGCTTCTCGGCACAGGTGCGCCTCGTGCCCGATCGCCATCGCCTCGAGGGCGGCGACGACGGCGGCCGGCGGTTCGGGCGGGTCTGCCCCGTCCGGCGCAGTGCTTTCCAACGCGGTGTCCTCCAACGCGGCGCCGGCCTCGATCGCTGGGCCGGTCTCGAGCGCGGTGCCGGTCTCGCCGAGGGCGAACGCCGCCACCTCGGCGACCGTGTCGACGTCGCCGAGGCGCTCGACGAGCTCGTCGACCACCGCCGCGATCGACTGCCCTGCGTGGGGGGCGAGCACCCAGCGCGCGGCGATTTCGCAGGCGCGGTGACGGACGACCGGCTCGTCGTCGCGCAGCGCCGTGAGCAGGCGTTCCTCGGTGAGCTCGCCGAGCCGGTGAAAACTACCCACCGCAGCGTGGCGCAACCGGGGGTCAGCGGCGGCCGCAGCCCGCACCACCGTTGAGGAATCACCACGGTGACCTGCGTCGACGACCTCCGCGGGGGTGAGGGGGGTGGGCGGGTGATCTCTCATGGGGGGGTGGTGCCTTCGGACTGATTCTGGAATGCTGGGCAGACCGACGACACCGCCGGTGTCGACCGCCGAGCCCAACGATGCTCGGCCGCCGATTCGTAGGAGCACAACGAATGTCTCACATGGTCATCTTCCGCGGTCCGGACGGGAAGCCCGGGTATCACCAGACCGACGACATCCACGACGCCGTCACCTTCGTCGAGCAGCTCCGCAACGACCAGGGAGTCGAGCAGGCCCGGATCTTCCGTCTCGAGGAGATCAACTTCGAGTACCGCCCCTACTACCGGGTCGAGCTCACCGCCTCGGAGCCGGCGCTCTCGTCGGTGCCGAGCCGCCCGGCCGTCAGCTCCGCTCCCGCCGAGGAAGCGGCTGCGTCCCCCGTCGCCGACGACACGCCCGAGCCGGTCGCCGAGGCCGAGGAGCCGCCCGCCGCGGTGTCGACCGCTCCCACCAGCATCGGTGGCGAGGGCGCCGGTGAGGACGCCGGCGTCGGCGCCCGCCGCGGCCTGTTCGGCCGCTGATCCCCGGGCGGCCGACCGCCCGCCCCCAGCATCGAGAACGACGTCGATCGGCCCCCGCCCCGTGCGGGGGTCGGTCGCGTGCGGCGCCACGGGGGCGATCGTCGGAGCGATCGGGGTCCGGATGCTCAGCCGGCGGCCGCTCGTTCGAGCAGCACGAGGGTGAGCATGGCGGAGGCGCCGATGAAGGCGGCGAGGATCACGCCGACGATCACGACCAGCGAGCCCAGGCTGACCAGGGCGGTGAGGCGACGCCACAGCGGGGTGCGTACCCGGCGGATGCCGAGTGCTCTACGCTCCTTCTCCCGTGGCAGTACTGCTGGAATGGTGGGCATTGAATCCCTGCTTCGCTCTCGAGCCTTTGGTTCCGGCCCGGACTGGCCGACAGTGACAGGACCGTGACATCGATGGAACCCACCGACGAACCCCGGCTCGGCGCACCCGGCGCCGACACCGCCGAGAGCCTAGCGGGGCCTGCCGGTCTCGGTGAGGCGGCGGGCCCCGGCGGCGACGCCACCCAGCTCCGCCGCCGGATGTGGCGGTTCGTGTCGACCAGCCTGATGGTCGCCTTCTTCGCCGCCGCGATCGGCGGCTTCCTGTTCAAGACCGACTACGTCGCCCTGGTGCCGGGCTCGGCTCGTGACACCGAACCGTTGCTGGCGGTCGACGCGGCCGAGGAGTACCCCTCCGACGGGCAGATCTTCTACACGACGGTCCGGCTCGTCCAGAACCCCTCGCTGTGGGAGTACCTCTGGTACTCCACCCAGGACGACGCCGAGCTCGTCGAGCAGCAGCTGATCCTCGGCGACAACACCGTGGAGGAGAGCCGCGAGCGCAACCTCCAGTTGATGACGTCGTCGAAGGACGTGGCGGTGGCGGTGGCCCTCGAGGTGCTCGGCTACGACACGATCGAGGAGGTCGGCGTGATCATCGCCGAGGTCGTGCCCGACACCGCGGCCGACGGGGTGGTCGTCGTGGGCGACATCCTCGTGTCGATCGACGGCGTCGCCATCGTGTCGGCGAGCGAGGTGGTCGACCTGATCGGCGTCAAGGCGCCGGGCGACGAGATCACCCTCGTGCTCGACGACGGCACCGGCGAGCGCACCGAGACCGTCGTGCTCGGCGCCAAGGAGGACGACCCCGACGCCCCCTTCCTCGGGATCGCCCCGCAGAGCCTGCTCGACACCCTGGACGACATCGACCTCGGCATTTCGATCGACACCGACTCGGTGGGCGGTCCCTCGGCCGGCCTGGCGTTCACCCTCGCCATCCTCGACCAGCTCACCCCCGGGGAGCTCACCGGCGGCACCGAGGTGGCGGTCACCGGCACGATCGAGGCCAACGGCGGCGTGGGCGCCGTCGGCGGCGTCACCCAGAAGGCGGCGGCGGTCCGCGACGCCGGGATCGAGGTGTTCATCGTGCCTCGCGCCCTCGGCGAGACGAAGCTGGCCGAGGTGGCCGACGTGGCCGGTGACGACGTCGAGGTGGTGCCGGTCTGGACGATCCTCGAAGCCCTCGACGTGCTGGAGGGGCTGGGCGGCAACGTCGATGCCCTCGACGAGTTCACCCTGGCCGACAGCTGACCTGGGTCATTGTGATCGTTGCCACGTCGAGTGGTGGCGTGACCGCCTAGATTCGACGCCATGAGTGAGCGCGTCCCTCCCCTCTTGGAACCCAAGGCGATCGCGGACCGCGACTTCTCCTCTGCGTTCCGCGGGTACGACCCGACCGAGGTGCGCTCCTACCTGCGCCAGCTGGCCGACGCCGCCCGCGACGTCGACGCCGCGCTGCGCGAGGCCGAGAAGGCCGCCGACCGGCCCGAACCCGTCGCCGACTACTCCGAGCACGAGGCGCGCATCGAGGAACTCGAAGGCGTCGTGGCCAAGCTGCGCGCCGAGCGCGACGCGCTGGCGGCCAAGGTCGACGCGGCCGGTTCGCCCGAGGACACCAACGAGCTGCGGGCCAAGGTGGCGTCGCTGCGCGACGAGCTCGCCGAGGCCAAGGCGGCGCCCGTGGCCCCCGCCGAGCTCGACGAGGCGGCGATCACCCGCCTCCTCGGCGAGGAGACGGTGCGGGTCCTCGACTCGGCCCGCTCCGCCGCCGCCGAGATCACGGCGCGGGCCCAGGCCGACGCCGACGCCCGCACCGCCGAGCTCGACGCCTACCAGGCGACCACCAACGCCGAACTGACCGAGCAGCGCAAGGACGCCGACGCCTACGCCGCCGAGCAGCGAACGGCGGCCGACGACTACGCGGCCTCGCTGCGGGCCGAGGCCGAGGCCGAGGTCGCCGCCCTGAGGGCCGAGGTGACCGCCGAGGTCGACCAGCTCCGCACCGAGGCCGACGAGGACGCCGCCACCGTGCGCCGCCAGGCCGAGGAAGCCGCGGCCGCCCTCATCGAGGAGGCAGAGAAGCAGGCCGAGTCGACCCGTGCGTCGGCCCAGGAGGTGGCGACGGCGGTGAAGACCCGGGCCGAGGAGGTGGCTCGCGACACCCGCATCGCGGCCGAGGCCGACGCCGAGCAGATCAAGGGTGAGGCCGGCGGCATCCGGTCCGACGCCCAAGCCGAGGCGGCTCGCATCCGGGCCGAGGCCCAGGCCGACGCGTCGACGTCGGCCGACGCCGCACGTGAGGAGGCCCGCCAGATGGTGGCCGAGGCCCAGGTCGTGCGGGAGAAGATCCTCGACGACCTCGTGAAGCGGCGTCGCAACGGCCGGCAGCAGCTCGATCAGGTCAAGGCCGCCCGCGACCGGATGGCCCGGGCGCTGGTGGCCATGCAGGTGCACCTCGACGCCGCCGTCGAGGAGCTCGACGTGTCGGTGCCCGAGGCCCGCAAGGCGATGGAGCAGGCCGCCAAGCAGGTGGCCGTGGCCGGCGAGGCCGCCGCCACCGCCGGCGACGCCGAGGCCGGCCGCCGGGCCCTCGCCGCCGTCGTCAACCGCTCGACGAGCGCCCCGGCGCCCAGCGAGCCCCCGGCTGACCAACCCCCGTCCGACGAGGCGCCGGCCACCGCTGAGGCCGCCGACGAGCCGGCGGTCGTCGAGGCGCCGGCCGCTGAGGAGGTGCCGGCCACCGAGGTCGAGGGTGACGAGCCGCCCGACGAGCTCGACAACCTGTTCGCCCGCATCCGCCAGGAGCGGCTCGACGACGAGGAGCTCGGCGAGGACGTCACAGGCACCGACGCCGACACCGGCACCGAGGCCGATGTTGCTGGAAATTCCGACGCCGGGCCTGCGGACAACACGGTGGCCGCGCTGCTCGGGGCGACGCCGACCGAGGCGCCGGTCGCCGTTGCGGACGACGCCGAGGACGCGGCGGACGACGAGCCCGAGATCGACCCCGGGCCCCACTTCGGTGCGCGCGACGTCGCCCTCACCCGTCACGGCGCCGGCCTGCGACGAGCGATGAAGCGGGCCCTCGCCGACGACCAGAGCGACATCCTCGATCGTCTGCAGCAGGCCCGCGGCCGGTTCTCGGTCGACGACCTCATCTCCGACGCCGACCAGCTCGAGCGCTACCGGGCCGCGGCCGCCGACGGCCTCGGGGCCTTGGCTGCAGCCGGCGCCAAGCACGCCGGCGGACGCACCAAGGCCACCAGGGAGGTGCGCGAGGTGATCGACCGGCTGGTCGACGCCCTCGTGCCGTCGCTGCGGGCCAAGACCGAGGCGTCGATCATCGCCGCCGACGGCGACGTCGAGGAGGCCCTCGAAGCGGTCCGCACCCACTACCGCGAAGCTCGGGGCAACGACCTGCCCGAGCTGCTCGACGACGCGATGATGGAGGCGTTCGCGGTCGGCGTCTACGCCGCGATCCCCGACGGCACGGCGGTCGAGTGGATCACCGATCCCCGGGTCGTCGCCAGCCCCGACTGCCACGACAACACCCTCGCCGACGACGTCGCCAAGCCCGACGAGTTCCCCACCGGCCACGCCCGGCCCCTGGGCTCGCCGGGCTGTCGCTGCCTCGTCGTCGCCCGCGACTGACCGCCGTCCCGGGCCCCGCCCGGCCGGCCGACCCCGCCGCCACGGGCGGGGGACGGTAGTCTCGCCCCTTGTGAGAACCGTTCGTTCGCGCCCCCGTCCATCTCGCGTGCGCACGCTCGCGCTCGGTCTGATCGGGGTCGTGTTCGTCCTGTTCCTGTCGGGCAGCGGGATCGCCAACCTCTACACCGACTACCTGTGGTTCGACGCCCTGGAGCGTTCCTCGGTGTGGACCTCGGTGCTCGGCACCAAGATCGCGCTCGCCGTCGTGTTCACGAGCGTCTTCTTCGCCCTGGCGTGGGGCAACCTCTTCCTCGCCGACCGGATCGCCCCCGAGTTCCGTCCCCTCGGCCCCGAGGACGAACTGGTCGAGCGCTACCAGGCGGTGGCCGGCCCCCACCAGCGGCGGATCCGGGTGGTCGTCGCCGGCCTGTTCGCCGTGTTCGCCGGCGCCAACACCTCGGGCCGTTGGCGCGACTGGATGCTGTTCCGCAACGGGGGCGACTTCGGCTGGACCGACCCCCTGTTCAACCGTGACGCCGGTTTCTACGTGTTCCGGTTGCCGTTCTGGACCTTCGTGGTCGACTGGACCTTCGTCGCCCTGATCTTCGTGACGATGCTCGTGATCGTCGCCCACTACCTCAACGGCGGCATCCGGGCCTCGGGCAAGGAGCGGGTGACCGCGACGGTGAAGATCCACCTCGCCGCCCTGCTCGCCGCCGTCGCCCTGCTGCGAGCCGTCGCCTACTACCTCGATCGCTTCGAGCTGGTCAACGCCGGGCGCGGTGTCTACGACGGCGCCCTCGCCACCGACGTCGAGGTGCAGCTCCCCGCACTCAACCTGCTCGTGCTGATCTCGCTGGTGTCGGCGGTGCTGTTCCTGGCCACGATCCGACGGGCCGGCTGGGGCATGCCGGTGGTGGCCGTGTTGCTGTGGATGGTCAGCCACCTGGTCGTCGGCGACCTGTTCCCCGCCCTCTACCAGCGCCTGCGGGTCGAGCCGGAGGAGAGCGTCCGGGAGGCGAGCTACATCGGCGACAACATCGACGCCACCCGCTTCGCCTACGGACTCGACGAGAGCCGGTTGACCGTCGTCGACTACGCCTACGAGGCCTCCCTCAGCACCGAGGAGGTCAACGCCAACGTCGACATCCTCGACGACGTCGCCACCGTCGACCCGAGCCTGATGGCCGAGACGTTCGCCCGCGAGCAGGCCGAGCGGCAGGGCTACGCGTTCAACAGTCGTCTCGACGTCGACCGCTATCTCGTCGACGGCGACCTCGAGCCGGTCGTGCTCGACGTGCGGAGCCTCAACCTCGGGGGCATCGAGGCCGGTTGGGAACGCGAACACGTGGCCTTCACCCACGGCTACGGCGCCGTGGTGGCGGCCGCCGACTCCGATCCGAGCGTCGCGCCGGACTACCTGCTCGACGGCTACCCCAACCTGTCGGCGGTCGAGGGCTTCGAGACCGATCTCGCCACGCCCCAGATCTACTTCAGCGACGGCCTCGACGGCTACGCCATCGTCGGCGCCAGCCGGCCCGAGGTCGACTACATCGCGGACGGCGACGTGCCCTTCAACTACGACGGCACCGGCGGCGTGCCGATGGGGTCGTTGATCCGGCGGGTGGCGTTCGCCCTGCGGTTCCAGGAACTCAACCCGCTGATCTCGGGTCTGGTCACCGGCGACTCCGAGGCGATCTACCTGCGCGACGTGTCGGAGCGGGCCCAGCACCTGGCCCCGTTCCTGTCGCTCGACGCCGACCCCTACCCGGTCCTGGTCGACGGTCGGGTGCAGTGGGTGATCGACGCCTACACGACCACCAACGACTTCCCCTACTCCCAGAAGTTCAACCGGAGCGAGGTGTTGAGCGCCGGCGCCGACCTCACCACCGGGTTCAACTACGTGCGCAACTCGGTGAAGGTCGTGGTCGACGGCTACGACGGCGACGTGGCGTTCTACATCGTCGACGACACCGACCCGATCGTCGCCGCCTGGGCCGAGGCGTTCCCCGGTCTGTTCAGCGACATGGACGAGCTGCCCGCCGACCTCGCCGAGCACCTTCGCTACCCGGCAGACATCTTCCGGGTCCAGACCTCGATGTGGTCTCGCTATCAGGTGTCGAACCCGGAGCAGTTCCTCGAGGGGGCGCTGAGCTGGAAGGTGGCCAACGAGCCGAGTGGCACCACCGACGCCACGAGCGAACTGCCGATGCCGCCCCAGTACCGGGTCACCCGCCTGCCCGGCGAGACCGAGACCGAGTTCGTGCTGCAGCGGGCGTTCGTGCCCTCGTCGGCCGATTCGGCGACGGGCCGGCCGGAGCTGACCGGCGTGATGATCGCCCGCTCCGATCCCGAGCACTACGGGCAGCTGATCCAGTACGACCTGCCGGCCGGGCAGGTGGCCGCTCCCGATCTGGTCGACGCCGACATCAACAAGGACGCCGAGATCAGTCAGTTCATCACCCTGCGGGCCTCGCAGGGGTCGAACGTCCGGTTCGGCGAGATGCAGCTCGTCATGCTCGACGACACCGTCATCTACATCCGCCCCCTCTACATCCAGTCGACGTCGGGCAACGCCGTGCCCGAGCTCACCAAGATCATCGCGGTGAGCGGCAGCCGGATCGCCATGGAGGACACCCTCATGCAGGCGGTCCGTGCGGTGACCGTCGACGGCGGCGGCGGGTCGAGCACCGGGTCGACGGGGTCGACCGACGGCGACGCGGGCGGCGACGACCTCGGGCCGGTGCCCAGCATCGGTGAGGCGACGGTCGCCGACCTGATCGACCTCGCCCAGGAGTACCTCGACGCCGCCGACGAGCTCGAAGCGGCCGGTGACGCCGAGGGCGCGGCGGAGAATCGAGCCCGGGCCCAGGAGGCGTTGGAACAGTTGGACCAGTTGCTCGGTTTCTCCGAGCCCGTGACCGGAAACGACTCCGGCGAAGCCTAGGAGGCCCGATGTTCTTCTCGAAGACCCCCGCCGGTGTGCCCGCCCCCGAAGACTGCCTGCCCGGGCGCGACACCCCGATGCCGGTGGCGGCCGAGCACCTGGTGCTCGGCACACCGATGACGCCGCCGT
>JBPEXC010000269.1:0-1690 GCA_052032035.1 Acidimicrobiales bacterium
GGCGGCGAATGTGGCCGACAGGGTCGCCTGGGCGTCGGCCCGGCCGAGCTGGCGGCCCAGCATCCAGATCTCGTCGCCGAGCTCCTGCACCACCGCGTAGCGCAGGCGCGCCGACGGACCGGCGACGAGCTCGCAACGCGGCAGGTAGACGCCTGCCCCGGCGCCGGAGGTCTGGGTGGCGACCACGCTGACGCCTGCGCCGTCGGCGGCCCGGACCACCAGGTGCGACGCGGCGAGGGTGCCGCCACCCGACAGTCGCTCGGTCACCAGGATCGGCTCGCTCAGTTCGACCCCTCGGGGCACGTCGATCACGACGACGGCGCTGAGCTGGCTGGCGTGGAGATCGTCGAAGGCGGTGGGCTCGGGCACGGGCAGCAGGTCGCCGGCCTCGGCGGTCGGCATGGCGGTGATCGTCACACCCTTGGACGCCCAGCCGTCGTCGAGGTCGATGCCGAACACGTGGCCGTCGACCAGGGCGACGAGGGCGGCGGCCTCGGCCGGACGCTCGACCGGCGAACCACCGGCTGGGGCCGCGGCCGGGGTGTAGCCGGCGAGGTCGAGATCGGCGATCGGGCTGTAGCGCCAGGCCTCGGCCTCGGCCGTGGGCAGCGGGTGCTCGGTGTCGAGCGCGAGTTCGTTCGTCACGGCAATAACACTATCGGGATAGGAGAAATTCTGGCCGGTCGGGAGCGCCGGCCGCTCCCCCGCCAACCGCCCCTCGTCACCGCCCGAACGGCCACCACTTCGAGCGTTTGCGCTGCCGACGAGCCTTCTCGGCCTCGAAGTCGGCCCGGATGTCGGGGCCGGCGGCGTTGATGATGTCCTCGGCCTGGTCGAGCAGCGCGGCGATGCTCGGGTCGTCGCCCACGCTCTCGGGGGCGTCGGGGGTCTTCGGGGTCACCAGCGATCCGTGCCGCCAGTTGACGTCGGCCATCCGGCGCTCGAAGCCGGTGCACTCCTCGGGGCACTCCCACGGCGCCTCGGGCGCGAGGTCGAGGGCGCACTTCCGCATCGTGTCGCCCGTGGGATACGAGCGACTCTGGAAGTGCTTGCAGTCCTGTCGCATGGGCATGGCTCCAAGTGTGCCATCCTTCGGGGGATGGCTACCCCTCACCTCCGCGCCGAACCCGGCGACTACGCGCCCATCGTCCTGATGCCGGGCGACCCGCTGCGAGCCAAGTACATCGCCGAGACGTTCCTCGACGACGTGCGCGAGGTGAACGACGTGCGCAACATGCTCGGCTACACCGGCACCTTCGAGGGCACACCGATCTCGGTCCAGGGGTCGGGCATGGGCGTGCCGTCGTTCCAGATCTACGCCACCGAGCTGGTGCGTGAGTTCGGCGTGACCACGATCGTGCGGGTCGGGTCGTGCGGGGCCCTCCAGGCCGACCTCGAGCTCGGCGACGTGATCGTGGCGATCGGCGCCGGCACCGACTCGATGGTGAACCGGGCTCGCCTCCAGGGACGCGACCTCGCGGCCGTCGCCAGCTGGTCGCTGCTGCGGGCGACGGTCGAGGCCGCCGAGCGGGCCGGGGTGACGACCAAGGTCGGCACGCTGTTCACCTCCGACTTCTTCTACGACCCGGCCGAGCCGCCCTTCGAGCTGCTCGAGCGCTACGGGTACCTGGCGGTCGAGATGGAGGCCGCCGGCCTCTACGGTCTCGCCGCCGAGCTCGGGATCGATGCC
>JBPEXC010000027.1:0-2394 GCA_052032035.1 Acidimicrobiales bacterium
GACGCCATCGCCCGCACCTGGGGCGCGTGATAGGCGGCCGCCTCGTCGGCGCCCATCGCGGCGCCGACCACGTAGCCGTCGCCCCGTGGGCCGATCGCCCCGTTCACCACCACCTGGGGCCTGCGGTGGCCAGAGGTGGCGCGGTGCTCGTCATTCACGGCGCGGTGCTCGTCGATCACGGCCCGCACGAAGTCGACGGCGGCCGCGTTGAGTTCGGCGAGGGTCTCGGCGTCGACGCCGAGTTGGGCTGCCCAGTCGGGGCTGGCCCGCCAGGTGGGGGTGTCGAGCACGATGCCCACGCCGCGGTCGGCCGCCACCTGCAGGTAGGGCAGGTAGTAGGCACGCAGCTGGGCGCGCCCGGCCTCGTCGGCCAGGAGCGGGAAGGCGGCGAAGAGCGGCAGGTCGACGCCCTGGCGGAACAGGAGGGAGGTCTCGAGGCCGCCGTCGGCGATGAAGCCGTCGGCGACGAGCTGGGGAAGTCGGTTCGGGTGTGCGGGGTCGGGTGTCATGATGTTGCTCCGATCGTGTCGTGGTCTCACCCCTGAGGCGTGAGATCGCGGCTCACGACGTGAGATCTGGTGAGGGACAGATGTGAGCCGTGTGATCTGGGGACGTGACGACGACCGAGCGGCGCTCGCCGCTCGGCTCGCCGATCGTCGCCTGGTCACCGTCGTCGGTCCCGGCGGGATCGGCAAGACCGCCCTCGCCCGGACGGTGGCCGCCGAGCTCGCGCCGGCCTACGTGCGGGGCGCCGTCGAGGTCGACCTCACCCGGGTCGACGACGCCACCGGCGTCGACGAGGCGATCGCCGGGCAACTCGGCTTCGCCGACTTCCGTTCCCTGCTCGACTCGCCGGGCGACGAGACGATCCTCGTCGTCATCGACAACTGCGAGCACGTGATCGACGCCGCGGCCGACGCGATCGATCGGATGCTCGACGCCTGCCGGATGCCGGTGGTGATCGCCACCAGCCGCACCCCGCTCGACCTGCCCGACGAGTCGATCCTGCCGATCGGGCCGCTCGCGGTGCCGACGAGCGACGTGCCCGACCCCGACGCCGCCGCCCTCCGCCTGTTCGCGGAGCGGGCCCTCGATCACGGGGTCGACCTCACCGCTCCTGCCCTCGACCCGACTGCGCTCGACCCGACCGCCCCGGACCAGACCGCGCTCGATGCGGCGGCGGAGGTGTGTCGACGCCTCGACGGGGTGCCGCTCGCCATCGAGCTCGCCGCCGCCCGTCTGCGGTCGGTCGGCATCGCCGAGCTGGTGGCCGAGCTCGAGGAGGCGCCCCACGCCCTGGCCCGGCGCCGGTTCCGGGGGCGGCGGAGCCATCGCAGCGTCGACGAGTTGGTCGGCTGGTCGTCCGCGCTGTTGGCCGAGGACGAACGGCGCACCTTCGCCCGGCTCGGCGTCTTCGGCGGCCCGTTCACCCTCGCGCTGGCCGAGCGGGTCGTCGACGACGCCGGACGCCACCTCCCCGCCCTCGTCGACGCATCGCTCGTCAGCGTCGACCGGTCGACCGAGGTCACCCGCTACCGGCTGCTCCGGCCGATCCGTGCGGTCGCCATCGATCGGCTCGAACGGGCCGGCGAGGCCGACGCGCTCCGCAGCCGGCTGGTCGACGCCACGATCGACGCCCTGCTCGACGCCACCGCCACCGGCCCGTCGGGCTGGCGGCCGTCGATGTTGCACGCCCTGCTCGGGTCCTACGACGACGCCACGGCGTCGCTGCGGTGGTGTCTCGACCACGATGACGAC
This sequence comes from Acidimicrobiales bacterium, assembly GCA_052032035.1. Taxonomy (GTDB): domain Bacteria; phylum Actinomycetota; class Acidimicrobiia; order Acidimicrobiales; family SZUA-35; genus JAWSVN01. The sequence goes on from JBPEXC010000027.1 coordinate 1,759, forward strand.
CCCGAGCGCGGCCTCACGATCGTCGCCCTGCTGTGGGGGATCGTGCACAACGCCCATGCGCGCGAGATCCACGCCCTGGGCGAACGCGCCCTCGAGCGCTGGCCCGACCCGACCGTGCGGCGGTGGGCCAACGCCGCCGCCACGGTCGCCACCTGCCGGTTCCTGGCCGGCGACACCGCGGCCGCCCGAGCCCTGGCCGCCGCCACCCTCGACAAGGCCCACGGCTCGAGCGCCGCCGTCCCGCTGCTGCACCGGGTGACCGCACAGAGCCTGCGGGCCGAGGGGCGGCTCGAAGAGGCCCGCCGCAGGTTCGCGGTCGGCGCCGACGCTGCCGCCGAGATCGGGGCCACCGGCGTGGCCCTCGAACTGCGGGTCGACGAGGCGCTCGCCGCCGCCGAGCTCGGCGAGACGACCGAGACGATCGAGCGGCTGACGTCCCTGGCCCTCGAGGCCGAAGCCGAGGGCGCGACGATCAACCGGGGTTGGGCGCTGGCCGCCCGCGCCGCCGTGCTCGTCGATCACGACGCCCGCGACGCGCTCGCCGCCGCCGGTGACGCGCTCGACGAGGCCCGACGACTCGCCTACCCGGCCGGTGAGGCGTTCGCCCTGCGCAGCGTCGCCCGAGCCTGCCTCGGG
>JBPEXC010000270.1:0-4338 GCA_052032035.1 Acidimicrobiales bacterium
GGTGGTGCCATCGGCGCGTCCGGGGGCGTGATCAGGCCTCGAGGCCGATCGACAGGTTGCGGCCGATCAAGCCGGTGACGGCGAGGGCCTCGGTGGGCCGTCCGAGGAGGAAGCCCTGGGCGAAGTCGCAGCCGGCGGCCCGCAGGACGGCCAGCTGGTCGGCGTCCTCGACGCCCTCGGCCACCACGGTCAGCCCGAGCGCCTGACCCAGTTCGACCAGCGCCGTCACGACCGAGGACGCTCGTTCGTCGCCACCGACGGCCTGCACGAAGCTGGCGTCGATCTTGATCTGATCGACCGCCAGTCCCTGCAGCTGGCCCATCGAGGAGTAGCCGGTGCCGAAGTCGTCGAGCGAGATCGTCACCCCGAGTTCCCGGAGCTGGCGCAACGAGCTCGCGAGACGATCCTGGTTGGCGGCCAGCACCGACTCGGTGACCTCGAGCTGCAGCCGGCACGGCGGGATGCCGGCCCGCGTGATCGCCTCCTCGACGTGATCGAGGAGGTCGAGCTGGTCGAATTGGACCATCGACACGTTGACCGACGCCTGGACGAGGTGCTCGAGCGGCAGCCCCGGGTCGAGCCGTAGCTGGTGGGCGTGCCAGCCGGCGAGGTGGCGACACGTCTCCTCGAGGGCCCATCGGCCGAGTCGCAGGATCATGCCGGTGTCCTCGGCGACGGGGATGAACTGCGAGGGTGGCACGTCGCCCAGGATCGGGCTCCGCCAGCGCATCAACGCCTCGAAACCGCGGATCCGAGCGGTCTGCAGGTCGACGATCGGCTGGTAGACGAGCCGATACTCGCCCTTGCGGTAGGCGTGTTCGATCTCGGCGTGCATCTCGGAGTGGGCGAAGAGCCGCTCCTCGAGCGCCGGTTCGAACACGGTCACCTGGTTGCGACCACGCCGCTTCGCCTCGTAGAGGGCGATGTCGGCGTGACGCAGCAGGTCGTCGAAGCAACCTGCGGCGTCGGCGATCGCGACGCCGACGCTGGCCTGGACGACGATCGGGATGCCATCCACGTCGTAGGGCTCACGCACCGCCTCGAGGACGCGGAGCCCGGCGCCGCTGGCGGCGCCCGGCGAGGTCACCTGCTCGAGCAGCACCGCGAACTCGTCGCCGCCGAGGCGCACGACCATCTCGCCGCCCCGGGTGACCCGGGCGAGGCGGTCGGCGACGCCCTGGAGGAGCCGGTCGCCGACGGGGTGGCCGAGGGTGTCGTTCACCGCCTTGAAGCCGTCCAGATCGATCATGAGCATGCCGGTCGATCGGCCGAGCCGACGGGCGCCGGCGTCGGCCAGGGCGAAGCGGGCCTGGAGCGCACGCCGGTTGGGAAGTCCGGTCAGCTGATCCTCCATCGCCTGGCGCGACAGGTCGTCCTCGAGCCGGACCCGGTCGGTGACATCGCGCGACACGATCATGATCGCCTCGACGCCAGGGGTGTCGAGCTGATCGATGATCGAGTACTCGGCCCACCGCACCTCGTGGGCGCCCGGCACCGGCACACGGACCGGACCGTCGGAGGATCGACGCTGGAACGCCTCGAGGGCGAGGGCGGCGTCGGCGGGGGCGAATCGCCGGAGGAGCTCGTCGACGTGGTCGACGGTGCCACCGAAGGCGCGCCGAGCCGCCGCCGACTGGAACACGACGTGTCCATCGGCGGCGGCCAGGTAGATGTGTTGAGGGAGCGCGTCGAGGACGGCGAGCGGGAACCCAGGGCGGGCCCGGCGGTCGGCCTCTACGGCATCGTGCATCGTCCCAGCGTCGGCGACGCCGGGCCCGACATGAGCGGGCTCAGCTCCCGGCGGCGAGGCCGGCGATCAGCCCGTTGAAGGTGGCGCTCGGGCGCATCGCCACGGCGGCCTGGGCGGGGTCCGGGGCGTAGTAGCCGCCGATGTCCATCGACGGCCCCTGGGCGTCGTTCAGCTCGGCGACGATCGTGTCCTCGTTGGCGGCGAGCTCCGCGGCCAGGGGCGCGAAGATCGCCGCCAGCTCGGCGTCGTCGGTCTGGTCGGCGAGGGCCTCGGCCCAGTAGAGGGCGAGGTAGAAGTGGCTGCCGCGGTTGTCGAGCTCGTTGACCTTGCGGCTGGGCGACTTGCCCTCGGCCAGCAGCTTGCCGGTGGCGGTGTCGAGCGTCGAGCCCAGCAGGGCGGCCCGGTCGAGGCTGAAGACCTCGGCCAGGTGTTCGAGCGACACCGCGAGGGCCAGGAACTCGCCGAGCGAGTCCCACCGCAGGTGGTTCTCCTTCTCGAACTGCTGGACGTGCTTGGGGGCCGAACCGCCGGCGCCGGTCTCGAAGAGCCCGCCGCCGTTCATCAGGGGCACGATCGAGAGCATCTTGGCGCTGGTGCCGAGCTCGAGGATCGGGAAGAGGTCGGTGAGGTAGTCGCGCAGCACGTTGCCGGTGACCGAGATCGTGTTCTCGCCCTTGGCGGCGCGCTCGAGGGTGAAGGCACAGGCCTCGGCCGGCGCCAGGATCTCGATCTGGAGGCCGTCGGTGTCGTGCTGGGGCAGGTACTGCTCGAGCTTGGCGATCAGGTTGGCGTCGTGGGGACGCTCGGCGTTGAGCCAGAACACCGCCGGCCAGCCGGTGGCCCGGGCCCGGGAGATCGCGAGCTTGATCCAGTCCTGCACCGGCAGGTCCTTCACCTGGCAGGCCCGCCAGATGTCGCCCTCGGCGACGTCGTGGCTCATCAGCACGGTGCCGGCGTCGTCGACGACCTTGACCGTGCCGGCGGCGGCGATCTCGAAGGTCTTGTCGTGGGAGCCGTACTCCTCGGCCTTCTGGGCCATGAGGCCGACGTTGGGCGTCGTGCCCATCGTGGTGGGGTCGAAGGCGCCGTTCTCGCGGCAGAAGTCGATCACGGCCTGGTAGATCCCGGCGTAGCTCGAGTCGGGGATGACGGCGAGCGCGTCCTGCTGTTCTCCCTCGGCGTTCCACATCTGCCCGGAGGTGCGGATCATCGCCGGCATCGACGCGTCGATGATGACGTCGCTCGGCACGTGGAGGTTGGTGATGCCGCGGTCGGAGTCGACCATCGCCATGTCGGGGCCGGTCTCGAGGGCCGCCGCCACATCGGCCTCGATCGCCGCCCGCTGCTCGGCCGGGAGGTCGGCGATACCCGACAGGAGATTGCCCAGGCCATTGTTGACGTTGACCCCGGCGGCGGCGAGGGCGTCGCCGTGCTTCTCGAACACCTCGGCGAAGAAGACCTTCACCGCGTGGCCGAAGATGATCGGGTCGGAGACCTTCATCATCGTGGCCTTCATGTGGAGGCTGAAGAGGATCCCCTCGTCCTTCGCGGCCTGCACCTGCTCGGCGAGGAAGTCGACGAGGGCCGCCTTCGACATGAAGGTGGCGTCGACGATCTCACCGGCGAGGACGGGGATGGCGTCCTTCAGCACCGTGGTGCCGTTCGCGGTCTCGAGCTCGATCCGGAGGTTCCCGTCGGCCTCGATCACGACCGACTGCTCGTTGGAGAAGAAGTCGTCCGCGCTCATCGTGGCCACCCGGGTCTTCGAGTCGCTGCTCCAGGCTCCCATCGAGTGGGGGTTGGCCTGCGCGTAGGCCTTGACGGCGTTGGGGGCGCGCCGGTCGGAGTTGCCCTCGCGCAGCACCGGGTTGACGGCGCTGCCCTTCACCTTGTCGTAGCGAGCCTTGTAGTCCTCCTCCTCGGGAGTGGCGGGGGAGTCGGGGTAGTCGGGGATCGCGTAGCCCTGGGCCTGCAGTTCCGCGATGGCGGCCTTCATCTGGGGCATCGACGCCGAGATGTTGGGCAGCTTGATGATGTTGGCCTCGGGTTCGAGCGTCAGCTCGCCGAGTTCGGCGAGGGAGTCGGGCACCTGCTTGTCGCCCAAGAGGTCGGGGAAGACCGCCAGGATGCGGCCGGCCAGGGAGATGTCACGGGTCTCCACCTCCACGCCCGCTGCATCGGTGAACGCCTCGATGATCGGCAGGAGCGAGTAGGTCGCGAGCGCCGGTGCCTCGTCGGTGAGCGTGTAGATGATCTTCGGGCTGGCTTCGGTCATGGTGGTCGGGACCTCGATGGTGGGGTTGTCGAAGGCGGCGCGCCAGCGCCACCTCGACCGAGACTAATTGCCCAGGCGGGCCCAGACGACGTTCGGACGCAAGTCCCCCCGGTGGCGGGGATCAGCCGACCGGAGGCGGGTCGGCGAGGATTTCGTCGCGGAGCTCCTCCCAGGTCCGGGGGTCGCCCTGCTCGAGGGGCTGGTCGGTCGGCAGCGAGTACCAGTTGAAGGCCTGCCAGTCGCCGGTGAGCAGCTTGGAGCGGGCGTGCCCGGCGCTCGGCACCGGCGAGCCGGGGTAGTCGCGACGCCGGGT
>JBPEXC010000271.1:0-20722 GCA_052032035.1 Acidimicrobiales bacterium
GGGCCGCCGGCGGCCCTGAGCGGCACCGGCGTGCGAGCGGTGAGGCTAGGTTGCGAGGCGGAGGGAACATCATGAAACGTGAGATCTGGAGCGCGTTCGCCGCTGCGGCGGTGCTGGCGACGTCGGCCTGTTCGCAGGTCGACGACCTCGTGGACGATGTGGCCGGCGACGATGAGCCGAGCGCTGTCGAGAGCTCGCTGCCGACCGAGGCCGCCGCTGCCGAGACGAGGGCCGAGATCGACCTCATGCGCGACGAGAACGGCGAGATTCGCGAGACCGTCTTCTGCTCGCCGAAGGACGCCTCCCGGCAGCTGGCCACCGTCGCCGCCGACCAGATCGGGGCGCCCGACCCCCGCGACGACCTCGAGGACTTCGCCGGGGCCGGCGAGGGTGTGCTCACCGACATCCCGTTCCTGTGGTGTGAGTGGGACTACTACGACGATCCGATCTCCGGCGTCGAGTCGATCGGGGTGTCGTCGGGCCCGATCGACGCTCCGATCGAGGACTACCTCGTCGACATCTTCTCGATCGAGGGGGAGAGCCCGGTGCTCGTCGACACCGAGGTGGTCGGGGCCGGGCACGGCGGCGAGGTCACCTGGAGTTGTGCACCGCCGGTCGACGATCTGGTGGCCGTGTGTGAACTCGATTGGACCGACGGGACCTTCGTCGTCTCCATCTACTTCGTCGGCGACGCGGCGACCCAGCTCGACGGCGCGGCCATGAGCGAGCCCTTCCTCGCCGAGGTGCCCGCCTTCGTCGAGGCGGCGGCCACCGTCATCGAGTGACCGTCATCGAGTGACCCTCGTCGAGAGGAGGTCGACGGGGGACCGGGTCAGAAGTCGAACGCGTCGGGTCGGTCGATCCGGCGGCAGTTCGCCGGGCCGTCCTGGATCCGGTAGACGCACGCCGACACCGTGTTGCCCGTCGGCCGTAGGATCTCGCCGAACGGGCAGTCGGGCTCGGGCCCCCAGGTGACCTGGCCCTGTGAACCGCCGGCGGTGAGCGTGCGCGTGCCGCTCTGGGCGTTGGGGTTGGCGTTGGGGTCGATCGAGTCGTCCCGCAGGTAGACGTTGGTCTCGTTCTCGGGGATCTGCACGCCGTTGATCGTCAGGATCGCCATGTAGCCCGACAGGAGGTCGACGCCGACCGCCTCGCTGCACGCCGACCCCTCGCCGGCGGCCGGGAACCAGCTCTCGACCGGATCGATCACCAACGGCACCGCTTCCCCGTCGCGGGTGCCGCCGCCGTCGACGGGGCTCTGCGACAGCACGACCTCGGGCTCGTCGGCCGAGCCGCCGGTGACGATCCCGAGGATCAGGATAGCGAAGGCCACCGCGACGGCGCCGCCGGCGATCGCTCGTTGCCGCCAGCTCAGGGCGAGGGACGGTGCGTCCGAGGAACTCACGCCGTCAAGTGTGCCCGGAGAGGGGTGCAAGCGACGAGTCGCGGGCCGCGACCGCGATCGATGCGGGGGTATGGCAGAATCTCCCGGGTAGCGGGCCCTACCATCGTGACTGTGTCCTCACCCTCCGCGCCCACCCCACCGCCATCAGCGTCGGTGTCGGCGCGTGCCCGTGACCACCTCGGCGTGACCCTCGCCGACCGTTACCGCCTGGTGCGCCCGCTGGGCTTCGGGGCGACAGCCCGGGTGTTCCTCGCCGTCGACACCCACCTCGAACGCCACGTGGCGATCAAGGTGTTGCACCCCGATCTGATGGCGCAACCCCAGGTCCGGCGTCGATTCCGGGCCGAGGCCCAGGCCGCGGCCAAGCTCCGCCACCCCCACGTCGTGGCGGTGTTCGACTGGAGCGACGCCGAGCGGGAAGCGTTCCTGGTGACCGAGTACCTGCCGGGCGGCAGCCTCCGGACGATGCTGGACGAGCACGGCCCGCTGTCGTTGTCGCAGACCCTGTCGATCGGGCTCGACGCCGCGAACGGCCTCGCCGCCGCCCATCACGAGGGCATCGTGCACCGCGACATCAAGCCGGCGAACCTGCTGTTCACCCCCCATCACGGGCAGGTGCCCGCCGAGCGCCTCTGCATCGCCGACTTCGGCATCGCCCGCATCATGGCGGAGTCGAGCTGGACCGAGCCGGGTGGCCTCCTGGTCGGCACCGCTCGCTACGCGGCGCCGGAGCAGGCGTCCGGCGTGGATGTCGGGCCGACGGCCGACGTCTACTCCCTGGCCCTGACCATGATCGAGGCGGCGACCGGGGCCGTGCCGTCGGTGGCCGCCAGCCCACTGGCGACGATGATGCGTCGCCAGGACGCCGACGTGACGGTGCCGGCCGAACTCGGGCCGCTCCGCCCGATCCTGACCGCCGCCACCCAGGCCGACCCGGCCCGGCGACCGTCCGCGATCGAGTTCGCCGCCGCCCTGGCCAAGGCCGCCACCTCGTTGCCCCGCCCCGCGCCGCTGCCGATCGCCGAGAGCGGCCAGCCGCAGGGCGGCGACGACCTCACGATCGTCGACGACCTGGTCGTCGAACTCGACGACACCGACGCCGACGCCGACGACGAGCCCCTGCTCAGCGACGATCTCCTGGCCGAGTCGACCCTGATCGACAGCGCGTTCGGCGCCGGCTACCTCGACGGCGACGACCCAGAGGATGCTCTCGCCGGTGCCGAACCGACCGTCGAACACGACGCCGCGCCCACCACCCGGACCGCAGCCGCGCTGGCGAACCCCGACGAGTTCGACGAGTTCGCCGCCGCCGGCCTCGGCGATGCCGGCTTCGAGGGCGACGGCCTCGACGGGGCCGACGACGACTTCAGCGACGAGTTCGACGACGAACCGAGGCGGTCGCGTTCCGGTCTGTTCCTGGTGCTCGCCCTGGTGGCGCTCGTCGCCGTCGGCGTGGCCGCGATCGTGCTGTCGCAGCGCGACCCCGAGCCTGTCATCGAGACGTTCCCCGCCGGCACCTACGTGGGGCGCACCCTCGACGACGTCCAGTCCGACCTCGCCCTCCGGGGCTGGGACGCGACGGTCGCCTACGAGCGAGCCGACGGCACCGAGGCCGGCGACGTCCTCCAGCAGGTGCCCCCGCCCGGCACCGAACTCGAAGCCGGCGCCGTCATCACCCTGGTGGTGTCGGAGGGCCCCCTCCTCCACCTGGTCCCGAACGTCGTCGGCCTCACCAAACCCGACGCCCTGTCGTCGCTCGCGGCCGCCGGGCTCCAGGTCGGGCTGATCGACTCGTCGGTGCACGACGAGGAGGTCGTCGTCGGCTCCGTCGTGTCGCAGGCCGTCGAACCGGGCACCGAACTGGAGACCGGCGCCACCGTCGACCTGGCGATCAGCGCCGGCCCCGAACCCCGCACCGTCCCGGACCTGAGCGGCCTCACCCTCGAGGAGGCGACCCTGGTGCTCACCGACCTCGGCCTCGTCGTGGTGCCGGCCGAGGACTACAGCCAGACCGTGCCCGAGGGCGAGGTGATCGGGAGCGATCCGGGGCTCGACGCCACGATCGCTCGCGACGCCGAGATCACCGTCACGGTCTCGCTCGGACTGCCGTTCGTGACGATCCCCGACGTCACGGATCTCGATGTGACGGAAGCCGACCAGATCCTCACTGACGCCGGACTGGTGGTTGTCGATATTGTCGGACCATTGACCACCGTTCTGACCACCGACCCGGAGCCGGGGGAGACGGTCCGCCAGGGGACCGAGATCCGGATCATCACGAGAAACCGTCGCTGACACCCCTGACCGCGAACGCGCCCGGCGCGTTCCCGGTCTCGGTCATCCCGTGGCCGCTCATCGTCGCGCGCCGCCGGCTCCACCTCCGGGCCATCGCCCACCCCAAGTTCCCCTCGATCGCCATGCTCGTCGTGCTCTCGGCGATGTTCGTGGTGAACCTGACCGTCACCGCCGTCACCGTCGCCGTGCCGACGATCGCGGACGACCTGGGCTCGCCGACCACGACGATCGTGTGGTCGGTGACGGGTCCCCTGCTCGTGGCCGCCGTGCTCGGCCCGGCGTTCGGCAAGGCCGGCGACCAGGCGGGCCACCGCCTGGTGCTGATCGGCGGACTGGCCTGCAACGCGGTGTTCACCCTGCTCATCGCCACCGCCTGGGGCGGGCTCTCCTTCGTCGTGCTCCGGATCCTCGCCGCGATCGGGTCGGCGGCGATCGGCCCGGCTGCGCTCGCGTTCGTCAACCGGCTCTACGAACCCGAGGACCGGGCGGGCGCCCTCGGATGGTGGAGTTTCGTGTCGGCCGGGTCGCCGGTCATCGGCGTGTTCGCCGGCGGCATCATCATCGAGGCGATCGGGTGGCGCTGGATGTTCGCCGCCCAGGCGCCCTTGATCCTCGTCGGCGTCGTGCTCGCCGCGATCCTCCTCCCCGAGACCGACCGGAGTGCCAGCGGTCGGTTCGACGTGCCCGGTGCCGCCACCCTCGCCCTCGGCGTCGGCGGTGTGCTCGTGGCGGTCACCCTCGCCGGCACCCAGGGCGTGAGCGGGGCGGTGCTCGCCGCAGCTGCCGCCGGCGTGGGCTCCCTCGTCGCCTTCGCGGTGATCGAGGTGCGGGCCGATGCGCCGCTCCTGCCCCCGAGCTACTGGCAGCTCCGGGCCTTCGTGGTGCCCACCGCCGTCCTGGCCCTGCTGTTCGCCGCCTACATGGGCAGCTTCGTGCTCGTCCCCCTGATGCTGCAGGACGCCGCCTACGGGTTCACGGCGGCGGCGGTCTCGACGGTGGTGATCGCCCGCCCCCTGGCGTTCTCGCTGATGGGACCCGCCGCCGGGGTGCTGTCGGCCCGGTTCGCGCCGCGCACGCTGTCGTTCGTCGGCGGCTCGCTCGTCGTCGCCTCCATGCTGTCGTTGTCGAGGATCGTGCCCGAGCACAGCCTGTGGCTCACCGCCGGGGCGCTCGCCCTGGCCGGTCTCGGCATGGGTTTCGCCTCACCGGTCCTGATCTCGGTGGTGGCCAACGCCGTGCCCGACCGCGACCTCGGCATCGCCGGCGCCGCCCAGCAGATGCTCCAGACCGTCGGGCTGGTGATCGGCATCCAGGCGCTACAGGCGCTCCAGGTCTCGCTCGCCGGTGAGACCGCTTCGGTGGCCGAGGTGGTCGACAGCTATCACACGACCTTCCTGGTCGGTGCGGGCGTCGCCGCCCTCGGCGCCGGCCTCACCCTCGCCCTCCGCGTGCCGGTGGTGCACCCCTCCAAGCATCACTGACCAGTAGTCGCGGCAGCGCGTGGCGTCTCGGTGCTAGCATGCGATAGCACCGAGAGGAGCGGCCGTGACCGATGTGCTGATTCGTGACGTACCCGACGACGTTCTGGCAGCGATCGACGCCCGAGCAGCTCGCCTCGGAATCTCCCGAAGCGAGTACCTCCGACGGGCACTCGAGCGCGAGCGCGCGGCTGGCAGCACCCCGGTCGGCGTCGACCAGCTGCGTCGGTTCTGCGATCTTGCGCGGGACCTGGGGGACCCGGATGTGATGGATGGTGCGTGGTCGTGACGACCTGGCTCATCGACAAGTCCGCCCTCGTGCGACTTGGCGCGGCGGTCGACGCAGAGCTCTGGGCGGAACGTATCGATCGAGGGGTGGTGCGGATCTCGACCGTCACTCGACTCGAGGTCGGCTACTCGGCGCGAACCGCGCAGGACCACCGCGAGCTGACGGTCGGGCCGCCGGTCGGAGCGATGCCGGTCGAGTACCTCACGCCACGCATCGAGGACCGAGCCGTCGATCTCCAGGCGCAACTCGCCGCTCGCGGCCAGCACCGCGCCCCGTCCGTGCCCGACCTTCTCATCGCCGCGACAGCAGAACTTGCCGACCTCACGCTCCTGCACCTCGACAAGGACTTCGAGCTGATCGCTGCGTTGACCGACCAGCCGATGGACCGGCTCGAGTTGGTCGACGCCTGAGCGCGCAGGAGCCGCCGGTGGGTCTCAGGTCTCGGTGAAGGCGGCGAGGCGCTCGTACATCTCGACGGCCACCGGGTCGACCTGGGGGGCCTGCACCGCGAGCAGCTTCGAGGCGTCGCCCTCGACGTAGATCTTGCCGGAGAAGAAGGCCCGCATCACCGCCTCCTGGTCCTGGGTGACGAAGGCGGCGAGGGCGGTGTCGTAGTCGACCTTGATCAGCAGTTCGGCGTCGTCGAGGTGGCCCTGCTCGATGATCAGCTCGCCGGCGGTGGTGTCGATGTGGCCGTCGAGATCGTCGCGGTGGGGGATGTCGGTCACCACCACGTTCATCTTCGCCCCGACCGGGGGTTCGGGGAGACGGTCGTCGTACTCGGCTCGCAGCGCTCGGGCGGCGTCGATCCACGGGTCGGAGAGGAACAGATGGGTGTCGCTCACAGGTGCGAGGCTACTTCGTGGCCCCGCTAGGTTGTGGGTCGTGACCGACGGCCCCACCCACTCGCTGAGCCGGGACGATGTCGCCGAGGTGGCGTCGTTGGCCCTGCTCGACCTGTCCGACGCCGAGCTCGACACCTTCACCGGCCAGCTGGCCGCCGTGCTCGAACACGCCAAGGACATCGACGCCCTCGACGTTCACGACGTGCCGCCGACCGCCCACCCCTACCCGCTCGTGAACGTGTTCCGCGACGACGTCGTGTCGACCACCGACGACGAGCGGGCCGCCACCACCGACGCCGTGTTGGCCACCGCCCCCGACGCCGAGGCCCACCAGTTCCGCGTTCCGCCGGCCCTGGGGGAGGAACCGTGAGCCCGAGATCTGCGCAAACACCCCAGCTCGGTACCGCCGTCGAGCTGGCCGCCCAGGTCCGGGCCGGCGAACGATCCGCCGTCGAGATCGTCGACCACTACCTGGCCGCCATCGACGCCCACGAGGGCGACGTCCACGCCTTCAACACCGTCACCGCCGAGGCCGCCCGGGAGGCGGCCGCCGCGGTCGACGCCAAGGTCGCCGCCGGCGAGGACCCCGGTCCGCTCGCCGGGGTGCCGGTGGCACTCAAGGACAACCTCTGCACCACCGGCGTCGACACGACGTGTTCGTCGAAGATCCTCGAGGGCTGGAAGCCCCCGTACGACGCGACCGTCGTGCGCCGTCTGGCCGCCGCCGGTGCGGTGTCGGTCGGCAAGACCAACCTCGACGAGTTCGCCATGGGGTCGTCGACCGAGAACTCCGCCTTCGGCCCGAGCCGCAACCCCCTCGACCTCGACCGGGTGCCCGGCGGCTCGTCGGGTGGTTCGTCGGCCGCCGTCGCCGCCGGGTTCGCGCCCCTGTCGCTCGGCTCCGACACCGGCGGGTCGATCCGCCAGCCGGCCGCGCTGTGCGGCGTGGTCGGGATGAAGCCGACCTACGGCGCCGTCAGCCGCTACGGCCTGATCGCGTTCGCGTCCTCGCTCGACCAGATCGGCCCGTTCGCCGCCGACGTCGCGGATGCCGCCGCCCTGTTCGGCGCGATCGCCGGCCACGACGACCGCGACTCGACGTCGGTGCCCCAGCCGGTGCCCGACGTGATGGCCGCTCTCGGCGAGGGTGTGGACGGCCTGCGGGTCGGCGTGATCAGCGAGCTGATGGGGGAGGGCGACCTCGACGGTTTCGAGCCCGAGGTGCTGGCCCGCACCCGCGAGGCGGCCGACGCCCTCGCCGCGGCGGGCGCCACCGTCGAGTCGGTGTCGGTGCCGTCGACGATCTACGGACTGTCTGCCTACTACCAGATCGCCCCCGCCGAGGCGTCGTCGAACCTCGCCCGCTACGACGGGGTCCGCTACGGCAACCGCAAGCCCGGCCCCAACACCGCGGCGATGATGCGGGCGACCCGCACCGCCGGTTTCGGTGACGAGGTGAAGCGCCGCATCATCATCGGCACCTACGCCCTGTCGGCCGGCTACCACGACGCGTTCTACGGCAAGGCCCAGCGGGTCCGCACGATGATCATCCGCGACTTCGCCAAGGCCTACGAGCGCTTCGACGTGCTGCTCACGCCGACCTCGCCGTGTGTGGCGTTCCCGATCGGTGACGTGAGCGACCCGCTCACCATGTACCTCAACGACACCTGCACGATCCCGTCCAACCTGGCGGGCGACCCCGCCATCAGCGTGCCGTTCGGCACCGGCGCCCACGGCCTGCCCGTCGGCGTGCAGGTGCTCGCCCCGTTCCTCGGCGAGGCCAAGCTCTTCCAGACCGCCGCCGTGCTCGAGGCCGCCGCCCGGGACCGGTTCGCCACGACCTCGCCGGCCGACGACACGGAGGCTTCGGCATGACCAGCACGACCGACAAGCACACGACCGACAAGCACACGACCGACAATGCCACCCCGGTCAGCTCGACGATGTTGTCGAGCTGGACGCACGAGAGCGACGTGCCCGCCGAGACCGGCGTCGTGCCCGACGAGTGGGAGCTGGTGATCGGCCTCGAGGTCCACGCCGAGCTGGCCACCGCCACCAAGATGTTCTCGCCGGCGCCCAACGAGTTCGGCGCCGACCCCAACACCAACGTCGACCCGGTCTGCCTCGGCCTGCCCGGGACGCTGCCGGTGGTCAACGCCAAGGCGGTCGAACTGTCGATCACCCTCGGTCTCGCCCTCGACTGCACCGTCCAGCGGTGCGTGTTCGCCCGGAAGAACTACTTCTATCCGGACATGCCGAAGGACTACCAGATCTCCCAGTACGACCGGCCCCTCAACGTCAACGGTCGCATCGAGCTGCCGTCGGGCCACGTCGTGCGGGTCGAGCGAGCCCACATGGAGGAGGACACCGGAAAGTCGACCCACGTCGGCGAGTCGGGCCGCATCCACGACGCCGGCTACTCCCTGATCGACTACAACCGGGCCGGCGTGCCCCTCCTCGAGATCGTGTCGCACCCCGACATCCGCGGCCCCGAGGAGGCGAAGGCGTACGTCGCCGAACTCCAGCAGATCCTGATCGCCACCGGCGTCAGCGACGGCAAGTTCGAGGAGGGCTCGATGCGGGTCGACGCCAACGTGTCGGTCCGCCCCGCCGGCTCCGACGAGCTGCGCACCCGCTGCGAGATCAAGAACGTCAACTCGCTCCGCTCCCTCGGCCGGGCCATCACGTACGAGGCCCGGCGCCACGTCGACCTCTACAACGCCGGCGATCGCCCGACCCAGGAGACCCGCCACTGGGACGAGGAGGGCGGCCGCACCCACCCCGGCCGCTCGAAGGAACAGGCCGAGGACTACCGCTACTTCGACGACCCCGACCTCGTCCCGATCGACCCGTCGCCCGAGTGGATCGACCAGCTCCGGGCCGCCCTGCCGGCCCTGCCCCGCGAGCGCCGCCAGGCGATCCTCGACGCCGGCGGCTCGGTCGACGCCGCCGTCATGGCCGTCGAGCGGGGCCTCGACGGGCTCGCCATCGCCGCCATCGAGGCCGGCGCGGACGCCGACCGCACCCTCACCCACGTCGCCAACAACCTGGCCGTCGACGGCGCGGAGGCCCTCGACGCCGGACACTTCGCCGAGCTGGTGAAGATGGAGACCGGCGGCGCCCTCACCGCCACCCAGGCCAAGCAGGTGCTGGCCGAGATGGTCGAGACCGGCGCCGCCCCCGGCGACATCGCCGCCGCCCGTGGCTTCGAGGCGATGGACACCTCCGAACTCGAGACGATGCTCGACGGCATCATCGCCGACCACCCCGACGAGTGGCAGCGCTTCTGCGAGGGCGAGAAGAAGCTCCAGGGCATGTTCACCGGCCAGATCATGAAGGCCACCAAGGGCCAGGCCGACGGCAAGGTCGTCGCCCAGCTCCTGGCGAAGAAGTCGCAGGGCTGAACGGATCCCCCACCGACGGATCCCCCTCCCGACCCACCTCCGGCAGGAATCCGGGCTCTGGTAAACCGGATCGCCCCGCCGGGCGTCGGTAGGGGTGTGCAGGCAACCGCGCTGGGAGAAGGACGAGTCATACGGGTGGCACCGCCTCGCGAACTGACCGGACCCGACCTCCGTGTGCTCTACGAGGCGCACTACCGGGATCTCGTGAAGCTGGCGTCGATGTACGTCGACGACCGCGAGACCGCCGAGGAGGTGACCCAGGACGCCTTCGTCAAGCTGCTCGGCGGCCGCTACCGGGTCGAACCCGGGCGCGAGGCCCCCTACCTGCGCTCGATGGTCCTCAACGGGGCCCGCTCCCAGCTCCGCAAGCGGCGGGTGCGACGAGCCCACACCCCCGAACCCCCCGGCCCGGTGGCGGCCGCCGAGACCGGTGGTCTCGAGATCGTCGCCGACGCCGAACTCCTGGCGGCGATGCGCTCCCTCCCCAAGAAGCAGGCCGATGTGTTGATCCTCCGCTACTGGCTCGACCTCTCCGAGGCCGAGATCGCCGAGACCCTGGGCATCGCCCGGGGGTCGGTGAAGTCGCACGCCCACCGGGGCCTCAAGAAGCTCTCGCACCTGTTGGAGGTGCCGTCATGACCGCCGACGATCCCCAGCACGACGCGATCGAGCGGCGGTTGCGCGACGCGATGGCGTCGCAGGCCGAGCGCTTCGAACCGTCCGAGGACTCCTACCTCCGGCTGCGTCGCGAGGTCCACGCGGTCGGCGACGCCCGGCGGCCGGCCGGTCGCCGACTCGGACCGCGCCTCGCCGCCGCAGCCGCTGCGGTGGCCGTCGTCGCCGGCGGCGGCGCCGCCCTGCTCGACGGCGACGGCACGCAGCCGATCGACGTGACGCCCGCCTCGACCGTGCCCACCACGACGCCCACCCCGACGACGACGGCCGTCGAGGCGGCGCCGACGACCACCTCGACGGCGGCCCCGGAACCGCCGGCGTTCGAGACGGTCACCTCCGAGGCGATCACCGGGCCCCGCAGCGTGTCGGCCGACGAGGCGGTCGAGCGGTTCACCGGCTTGGTCCGCCTCGACGGCGTCTCGATCGACCTGCAGGGAGCGAAGGCCGAACTCCGTCTGGGCGACACCTGGATCGGCACGGTCGGCATCGGTGCCGTCACCCTCTACGACGGATCCGGCCCGGGGTTCGCCGTCACCGAACTCCACCACGACGACGACGTGCTGCGCCTCGACTCCTTCGTCGCCGGCGCCACCGTCGACGCCCCGGCGGTCGAGGTGTCGGGCGTGGCCGGCGACGACGTCGCCGGGATCCGAGCCCAGGTCTTCTCCAACCACGATGGGTTGCTCCTCGACCGCCGGACGGTGCCGGTCGAGCAGGACGGTCGTTTCGGCACGGCGCTGGTGCTGTCGGGCGACGACAGCGGCTGGGTGCTCGTCACCGCCACCGACGACGCCGGCGACGTGATCGCGGCGGTGGCCAAGCCGCTCCAGTGGACCGCCGGCGACGACGACACCCGCTACACGGTCGCCTTCATCGATCCCGCCGACCCCGACGCCGGTCTGAACGTCCGCTCGTTGCCGGGCACCGACGACGACACCGTCGTGGAGGGCGTGCTGCCCGCCGGCACCGCGGACGTGCGGCGCCGAGGTCAGGTGCCGGTGTCGATCGACGGGGTCGAGTGGTGGGCGATCGAGGGCACCGACGCCAGCGGCGCCCGGCTGGAGGGATGGGTCGCCGCTTCCCACCTGGTCCACACCGGCGCCGTCGACAGCGCCGCCGTCGACGAGCTCGCCCGGTCGCTCAGCGAGTCGGCCCCGGAGGCCTGGCCGTGGGCGTCGACCGCCGTCGTCGGTCGCCCCACCGCACTCACCGTGGTCACCGACCCGGTGACCCGGTTCGGGGGACAACTCGGGCCCCTGATCGGATGGATCGACGGCGACGCGGCCTGGGAGGCCGCCGCCCCGGCCCTGTCGGGCGACACGGCGGCCGATCTCGCCGAGTGGTGGCTGCCCGGCCTCACCCCGTTGACGTTCGCCGCCGACGACGGCACCCGCACCACCCTCTACCTCGAGGCGACGGTCGAGGGGCCGCGCATCGTCGGTGTGATCGGTTGGGACGGCTGACCGACCGGGGCCACGGCGAGCTGTCCTAGGCTCGCCCGATGGTCTTCCACCATCCGCCCGCCCGCCGGGCCGACGTCGTCGACACCTACCACGGCCACGAGGTCGCCGACCCCTACCGGTGGCTGGAGGATCCGGACGACCCCGAGACCCAGGCCTTCGTCGCCGCCCAGAACGAGGTGAGCGAGACCTACCTCCGCTCGCTGCCGGAACGGGCCCGGCTGGTCGAGCGCATGGCAGAGTTGTGGGACACGCCCCGCACCGACCCGCCGACCCGCCGCGGCGACACCCTGCTGTGGACCCACAACGACGGTCTGGCCGACCAGGCCGTGTTCCTCGTGCGCCGGGCGGGCCCCGACGGCGAGCTCGGCCCCGCCTCGGTGATCCTCGACCCCAACACGCTCTCCGACGACGGCGCCGTAGCCGTCACGACCGCCTCGCTCTCGCCCGACGGCACCCTCCTCGCCTACACCGTGTCGGAGGGCGGCAGCGACCGGCAGCGGCTCCGCATCCGCTCGATCGAGACCGGCGACGACCTCGACGACGACCTCCGCCATCTTCGCTTCACCTCGGTCGCCTGGTGCGGCGACGGCTTCTTCTACCTCCGGTGGCCCGAGCGCGACCCGTCGTCGACGGCGCCGGTGCGGGACCCCTCGGTCCACTACCACCGGGTCGGCACCGTCCAGGCCGACGACCCCGTCGTGTTCCACAACGACGACGATCCCGACCCCAGCTACACCCCGGTCGTCTCGGAAGACCAGCGACTCCTCCTGCTGATCGAGACCCTCGGCACCGATGTGCGCAACGGCCTGCTCGTGCTCGACCTCGAGCAGTTCGCCGCCACCGACGGCGCCCCGCCGGCGGAGGCCTGGACCCGGGTGGCCGACCTCGGCGTCGCCGTGCACCACCCGGTGCACCACGACGACGGACGGCTGTTCCTCCACACCGACCGGGGCGCCCGCAACGGCCAGGTCGTCGCCGTCGACCTGGCCGCGCCGGCGCCCGCGACGTGGACGACGGTCGTGCCCGAGGCCGACGCGCCGATCGAGTGGGTGACGGCGGTCGACGGCTCCTTCGTGGTCAACCGCCTGGTCGACGCCTCCCACCGCCTCGACCGCTTCTCGCCCGACGGCACGGCCCGCGGCACGGTCGACCTGCCAGGGCTCGGCTCGGTGACGGGGATCTCCGGTCGCTTCGACGACGACGAGTTCTTCGTCGGCTACCAGTCGTTCGTCGAACCCCCGTGCGCCCTCGTCCATCGCGACGGCGAGACGTCCGTGTTCGCCGCCGCTCCCGCCGCCCTCGATCCGTCGACGATCGTGGTCGAGCGGCGGCACGTGCGGTCGAGCGACGGCGCCGAGGTGGGCATGTTCGTGGTGCGTCGCGCCGACCTGACCATGCCGGCACCGGTCGAGCTCTACGGCTACGGCGGGTTCAGCATCAGCCTCACCCCGACCTACAGCCCGGCCCGCCTCGCCTTCCTGGAGGCGGGTGGTGTGGTGGCGATCGCCAACCTGCGAGGCGGAGCGGAGGCGGGCGAGGCGTGGCACGAACAGGGCATGCTCGGCAACAAGCAGCAGGTCTTCGACGACTTCGTCGCCTGCGCTCGAGGGCTGATCGACGAGGGCATCGCCACCACGGCGACGCTCGGGATCCGTGGCGGCTCCAACGGTGGGCTGTTGACCGCCGCCACCATGATCCAGGCGCCCGAGCTGTTCGGTGCGGTGGTCTCCCAGGTGCCGGTGACCGACATGTACCGGTTCCAGCACTTCACGGCCGGGCGGTTCTGGACCGTCGAGTACGGCGACGCTGCCGACCCCGAGGCGTTCGAGTGGCTGCGCGCCTACTCGCCGTTGCACAACGTCGGCGACGCCGACCGCTACCCGCCGCTGTTGGTCACCACCGCCGAGTACGACGACCGGGTGGTGCCGATGCACAGCCACAAGCTGGTCGCCGAGCT
Organism: Acidimicrobiales bacterium; assembly: GCA_052032035.1. GTDB lineage: Bacteria > Actinomycetota > Acidimicrobiia > Acidimicrobiales > SZUA-35 > JAWSVN01. The sequence goes on from JBPEXC010000271.1 coordinate 13,812, forward strand.
CCAGTACCGGGCGGGCGGGACTTCCGACCAACCGATCCTCGAGCGGGTGGAGACCCGCGCCGGCCACGGGGCGGGCAAGCCGACCTCGAAGCTGATCGAGGAAGCGGCAGACATCTACGCCTTCCTGCTCCATCACCTGCGCCCCTGACCCGCGGCGCTCGGCGCGCGCCGGGCCCCCCTCGAGAGGGCCGAACGGCCCGGTGTTCCCCGACGACGCAACGGTCGGGTACGAGCCGGCGGGCCGCTCGGCCCAACGCGTTCAACCTCGGCGGCCCGGGTGACGTAGACCGGGTCATGGTCAGCAACGGCACCCCCGAACCCCAGGCGGCACCTGGCACCCGGACGTGGAGTGGCCGTCGGCGGGTCGGCCGCCTCGCGGCGCTGATCTGCTCGCTCGTCGTCCTCGGCCTCGTGGGCCGCACGCCGGCCAGCGGTGCCGTCGGACCGGCACCCGCCAAGATCTACGGGGTCGCATCGACCGCCGACGCCGAATCGGTCACCGAGCGGGTCTTCGTCGAGAAGATCAACGAGCTGCGTCGGGCCCACGGGCTGGGCGAGCTCGAGGTCGATGTCGAGCTCGCCGCCGGCGCCGAGAGCTGGACCGAACAGCTGCAGGTCGACGACGGCCTGTCACACGCCGCCGACCTGTCGGTCGGCGTCACGAGCTACTGGTTGAAGCTCGGCGAGAACGTCGGCGTCGCCCCGGTCGGCGAGGTGGAGGCCCTCTTCGACGCCTTCGTCGCCAGCCCGACCCACCTGGCCAACCTGATCGACCCCGACTTCACCCACGCCGGCATCGCCGTCCAGGTCGACGACGACGGTCGGATGTGGACCACCCACCGGTTCATGCACCTCGGGAGCGCCGTCGTCGACTGAGGTTGCCGTCAGACGCCGGTGATCAGCCAGGCGTCCTGACGCCAGCGGCGGACCAACCCGTAGGCCCGGACGACGATCAGGACCGCGATCGCGGTCCACAGCCACCCCAGGCCCGCGCCGGCGATCCAGACGGCGGCAGCGCAGGCGGCGAAGGCACCGGCGGCCGCCAGCATCCAGCGGGCCAGGTAATCGAGGTCGCCGGCCCCGATCAGGATCCCGTCGAGGGCGAAGACGAGGCCGGCGAGGGGCTGCTGCACGGCCACGTGGGTGAGCGCGAGGCCCGCCGCCGCCACCACGGCCGGGTCGTCGGTGAACACCTCCGCCATCGGCTCCCGAGCCACGAACGTGATGGCGCCCGCCAGCACGCCGAGGCCGACATCGACCTCGATCATGCGCCGGGTGGCGTCTCGGGCGGTGGCGGTGTCGCCGACCCCCAGCCACTTCCCGGTGAGCGCCTGGCCGGCGATGGCGACGGCGTCGAGGGCGAGCGCCAGCGTGCCCCAGACGTTGAGGGCGATCTGGTGGGCGGCGACGTCGGCCACGCCGATGTTGGCCGCCACCACGGTCGACAGGGTGAACGATCCCCGCAGGCTGACCGTGCGGATCACGAGCGCCCGACCGGCTCGCAGCAGCTCGAACATCTCGGCCCGGTCGGGCCGCAGCGGCGTGTCGAGGGAGCGGGCCCAGCGGACGACCAGCGCCGTCGACGTCACCCCGACGGCCACCTGGGTGACGACCGTCGACAGCGCCGACGCCCCGACCCCGTACCCGAGGCCGGGCACCAGGATCAGCTCGATCACCAGGTTGGCGATCGCCCCCGAGACGGCCAAGGTCAGCGGCGTCGTGGTGTTCTGGCGGCCGTGGAACGAACCGTTGGCCGCCATCGCCACGAACAGGAACGGCAGGCCGGGGAGGCTGACGAAGAGGTAGCGTTCGGCGAATCGGGCCACGTCGCCCTCGGCGCCGAACGCGCCGAGGATCGGACCTCCCGTCGCCGCCAGCGCCAGCGCCGAGATCACCCCGATGATCGCCGCCAACCAGATGCCCTGCACCGAGCGGCGGGCCGCTTCGGCGTGTCGTCCGGCGCCGATCAGGCGGGCGACGGGGCCCGTGGTGCCGTAGGTGAGGAACACCATGACGGCGTGGAGGGTCAACAGCAGCGTCGAGGCCAGGGCCAGGCCGGCGAGCTGGTCGGTGCCGAGGTTGCCGACGATCGCCGTGTCGGCGAGCACGTAGAGCGGTTCGGCGACCAGGCTGCCCAGCGCCGGGACAGCGAGGGCGGCGATCTGGCGGTCATGCGGCGACCGCAGGGGAGGGAGCAGCCCGGGGCGGGGCACCGTCAGTCGGCCATGGCGGCGTCGAGCTCGGCCGCCGTCGGCGGGTTGGCGCCGGCACGGCTGCAGGTGATCGCGGCGGCGGCGACCGCGCGCTCGGCGATCGGTAGCCAGTCGTCGGCCGTCATCGCCGCCAACCCGGCCCGGTCGCGCACCCCTCGCATCCACAGCGACGCCAGCGTCGTGCCGACGATCGTGTCGCCGGCGCCGACCGTGTCGACCACCTCGATCGACGGTGCGGCCGCCTCGACGGCCCCGTCCCGGGTGAGGACGACGAGGCCGTCGCCGCCCTTGGTCAGGATCACGGCCTCGACACCGGACTCGAGGACCATCGCCGCGGACTCCTCGGCGCTCTGCTCGGGGAAGATCCACTCCAGGTCCTCGTCGGAACCCTTGTAGATGCCGGCGACGGCGAGCCAGCGGTCGTGGAAGACCTGCCAGGCCCCGCGGTCGTCGATGATCTGGGGTCGGATGTTGGGGTCGAGCGACACCAGGCCACCGACCGCCCCCTGCGCCTCGGCGAGGTCGGCGAGGGTGTGCGCGGTCTGCCCCCGGAACAATCCGAGGGTGCCGCCGTGGAGCACGTGGGGACCGTCGCCGAGCACCGACAGATCGACCGACTCGAGCACCGTGTCGGCGGTGCCGTCGCCCTCGAAGCGGAACCGGAGCTGGGGCACGTGCTCGATGATGGCGCGGGCCGTGGGGGCGTCGGTCCGGGGCGCGAGGCGGGTGTCGACGCCGTTGTCGGTGAGGTGGGTCCAGATCGTCGCGCCGTGGGCGTCGGTCGACACCGGGCCGCAGAAGGCGGCCGGGGCGCCGAGCTTGGCGGCGGCGATCGCCGCGTTCATCGGTCCGCCGCCCGGCACGGGGTCGGGGACCAGGTCGACGAGGGCCTCACCACAACTCACGATCACCCGGCCGAGCATATGCTCGGGCGGTGGCCGACCGAGCAGATCCGACGACGATCGACGACCTTCCGACCCCGGCGCTGGTGGTCGACGCAGCGGCCTTCGCCGACAACCGTGCCGCCATGGACGCGGTGCGGCCCGGCCTGGCGTTGCGGCCCCACGTCAAGGCGTTCAAGTCGACCGGGCTGGCGCGGGTGCTGGCAGACGACGGGCACACCGCCTTCTGCGCCGCCACCCCGCGGGAGATCGAGGGCATGGTGGCCGCCGGCGTGGGCGACGATCTCCTGCTCGCCAACGAGTCGCTCGACGTCGCCCGGCTGGGTGCGCTCGACACCGACGCCACCATCACGGTCGCCGTCGACGCCGACCCGATCCTCGACGCTGCGATCGCCGGCGGGATCCGCTCGGTGTTGATCGATCTCAACGTCGGGCTGCCCCGCTGCGGCTGCGATCTGGAGACCGGTCTCCGTCTGGCCGACCGTGCCCGTGCCGCCGGCCTCGAGGTGCGCGGCGTGATGGGCTACGAGGGACATCTGATGATGGTCGCCGACCGCGACAAGCGGGTGGCGAAGGTCGGTGCGTCGATGGCCACACTCGTCGCGGCGCACGACCGCATCGGCGGCGACATCGTGTCGGGCGGCGGCACCGGCACGTTCGACACCAACACGTGGTGCACCGAGATCCAGGCCGGGAGCTACACCCTCCTCGACACCGCCTACGACACGCTCGACCTGCCGTTCCGCCAGGCGCTGTGGGTGGTCGCCACCGTCGTCAACGTGTCGGACGGTTGGATCGTGGCCGACGCCGGCCTGAAGGCGTTCGGCATGGACCACGGCGACCCGGCCTGGGACGGTCCGGGCTCGGTCCTGTATTGCTCGGACGAGCACGTCACCCTCGTGCCGAGCGACGCCGGCGCCGGCGACACAGCCCGCCAGTTCCGGGTCGGCGACAAGGTGCGGCTTCGCACCGCCCACATCGACCCCACGATCGCGAAGCACGAGACGATGTGGGTCGCCGACGGCGACGAGATCGTCGACCGCTGGCCCGTCGACCTCCGCGGCTGGTGAGCGGCGCTCAGCCCCGGTCGGCGGCGGCGGACATCGAGCTGACCCGAGTGCCGAGGTCGCCGTGGCCGAGGCCGAGCACCTGGAGGAAGGTTGCGGCCTCCTCGACGGCCAACAGCTCGGCCATCGTGGCCGGGTCATCGGCGCCGGCGCTGCCCTCGCTGGTGTCGACCCGCACCTCGAGGCGCACGGTGAACACGTCGAGGCCCCGGCGGTAGGTCAGGTTCGGCTCCGCTCCGAAGCGGGCCTCCATCGGATCGTGGTCGCTCGCGTTGCGACGCAGGAAGTCCTTCGTCGGCTCGCTCAGATCCTGGAACACGCCGCTCACCGCCACGCGGTACACCTCGGTCGACATGGTCGAGACGCTAGGTCGAGATCGGTCCCGTCGCCCGGAATTTGCTAGACCAGGGCGGATGCGACGCCCGAAGCCGTTCACCAACTGGGCCGGCAACCAGACCTGCCTGCCGGCCGAGGTGGCGGCCCCCGCGTCGGTCGCCGAGGTCGCCGAACTCGTCGGCACCGCCCACCGGGCCGGCGGACGGGTGAAGGTGGTCGGCGCCGGCCACTCCTTCACGGCCGCCGCGATGACCGACGGCGCCCTGCTTCGGATCGACGCCCTCGATCAGCTCACCGACCACGACCCGGCGACCGGGCAGGTGACCGTCGGCGCCGGGATCCGACTCGACGCCCTGTCGGAACGACTGTGGGATCTCGGTCTGGCCATGCCGAACCTCGGCGACATCGCCGTGCAGTCCCTCGCCGGCGCGACGTCCACCGCCACCCACGGCACCGGGGCGGCGCTCGGCAACCTCGCCACGACCATCGTCGGGCTCGAGCTCGTGACCGGCACCGGCGAGGTGTTGTGGTGCGACGCCGAGCACCACCCCGAGGTGTTCGCGGTCGCGCGGGTCGGGATCGGTGCCCTCGGCGTGGTCACCCGGATGCGGTTGCAGTGCGTGCCGGCGTTCGTGCTGCGGGCCGACGAGCGGGTCGAGAAGCTCGACGGTGGCAGCGGGGTGATGGACGACTGGGCCGGGTTCCGGACCTCCGCCGACCACGCCGAGCTGTTCTTCCTCCCCGGGGCGCCGCCCGGCAAGGGCAACGCCTTCACCAAACGCAACCATCGCACCGACGAGCCCGAGGATCCGCAGCCGGCGTGGCAGTACTTCGTCGACAAGGAACTGGGCGAGAACGTCGCCCTCGACCTGGCGATGCGGGCCGTGCGGCGCTTCCCCGGCCAACGCGACCGCATCGCCGAGCTGTTCTCCAAGGTCACCTCCGATCGGGAGACCGTCGACCGCAGCTACCGGGTGTTCGCCAGCCCCCGCCGGGTCCGGTTCGTGGAGATGGAGTACGGGGTGCCGGTCGATGCCCTGCCCGAGGCGCTCGAGCGGGTACGGGCGTTCGCTCATCGGATGGAGCACCCGCCCCTGTTCCCGATCGAGGTGCGGTGCTCGGCGGCCGACGACATCGCCCTGTCGACCGCCGAAGGCCGTGATTCGGGCTGGATCGCCGTGCACCAGTACCGGGGCATCCCGTTCGGCGACTACTTCCGGGGCGTCGAGGCGATCATGGACGACTACGAGGGGCGTCCCCACTGGGGCAAGATGCACTTCCAGACGGCCGACGTGCTGCGAGAGCGCTACTCCCGATGGGACGAGTTCGCCGCCGTGCGGAGCCGCCTCGACCCCGCCGGGGTCTTCCGCAACGACTACCTCGATCGGGTCCTGGGACCCGTTCTCTGACGCTGCCTTCCTGACGCTGTATGGCTCGGGTGTAGCGTTCGTTCCCATGGCGACCTCCGAGACCCACACCGCAGCGATCAACGGCACGACGATCACCTACACCGACTCCGGCGGCGACGGTCCGGCGGTGCTCTTCAGTCACGGGTTCCTGATGGACCACACGATGTTCGACCCCCAGGTCGAGGCGCTCGCCGGCGACTACCGCTGCATCGCCTGGGACGAGCGGGGCTTCGGCGGCACTCCGGCCCCGGGCCCGTTCAGCTACTGGGACTCGGCCGACGACGCCGTCGGCCTCCTCGACCACCTGGGTGTCGAGCAGGCCGTGTTGGTCGGCATGAGTCAGGGCGGCTACCTGTCGCTGCGGGCGGCGCTCGCCCACCCCGACCGGGTGCGCGCCCTCGTGCTGATCGACACGATGGCCGGCGTCGACGACGCCGAGGCCATCGAGGGGTATCGGGGCATGCTCGGGGCGCTCACGTCCGGCGACGAGGCGACGGTCGACGCCGTGCTGGCGGGGGTGGCGTCGATCATCATCGGGGTCCCGGAGTTGAACGAGGCGTGGATGCCGGGATGGAAGCGGCTGGTCGCCACCTCCGACATCTCCCTCCCCGGCGGCGCGCTGCTCGACCGCGACGACATCACCGGCCGACTCGGCGAGATCTCCTGCCCGGCGTTGGTGGTGCACGGGACCGAGGATCAGGCGATCAGTCTCGACCAGGCCCGGGAGATGGCCGACGGGCTGACCGACGTCCGTGGCTTCGTCGAGGTCGAGGGTGCCGCCCACGCGGCCAACCTGTCGCACCCAGCGGTGGTCAACCCGCCGCTGCGGGAGTTCCTCGACGGCCTCGGCTGACACCGGCAGCGGAGCAACGCGCTCAGGCGACGTCGATGCGGTCGAGGGCTCGGGCGGTGGCGAGGACGCCGAGTGCGGCGAGGGCGATCGGCACGAGTACTCCCAGCCACAGGCCGCGATCGGCGCGGGGC
>JBPEXC010000272.1:0-2320 GCA_052032035.1 Acidimicrobiales bacterium
CGAGGGCCAGGTAGCCGCCGAGGGAGTGACCGACGAGCACCGGCGGTTCGTCGAGGGTGGCGATCAGGTCGTCGATGTCGTCGAGGGCGCGGTCACGGGTGTACTCCGCCGGGTCGTCCGGCACCGGCGACCCGCCGTGGCCCATCAGGTCGATCGCGTACACCGAGTGGCGATCGGCGAGCTTCTCCATCACCGCCGCCCACGTGGCCGAGCTCGAGCCGATGCCGTGGAGGAAGATGATCGGGGACCCGGAGCCGGAGGAGGTGACGTGGACGCGCATGGCGCCGGACCGTAGTGGGCAGGTGGCCGGGAATCGAACCCGCTGGCTGGCGTCCGGCGGTGGGGTTGCGTAGCGTCCGGAGCGTTGTCGCCCGACAACTGTCACCCGAGGGGGATGGATGAGGGGAATCATCGGCTACGGCACCTACGTGCCCTATCACCGGCTGCGACGGGCCGCCATCGGCGAGTCGCTCGGCAGCGGGGGAGGGCGTGGCACTCGCGCCGTCGCCTCCTTCGACGAGGACGCCACCTCGATGGCGGTCGAGGCCGGACGCAATGCGATGCGGACCCTGCCGGGCGTCACGCCCGACGACGTCACCTTCGCCACCGCCACCCCGCCGTACCTCGACAAGACGAACGCCAACGTCATCCACGCTGCGCTCGACTTCCCGAGTCGGGTGTTCGCCTCCGACGCCGCCGGCTCCCCGCGCAGCGTCAACGGCGCCCTGCGGTCGGCCCTCGACGGCACCCGCACCTCCTTGATCGTCGCCGCCGACGTCCGTACCGGCCGCCCGTCGTCGGCCGACGAGGCCCAGCTCGGCGATGCCGCCATGGCGTGGGTGATCGGCGGCGGTGACGCCGGCTCGGCCCCGGTGATCGCCGAGTGGCTCGGCGGGGCGTCGGCCACCGCCGAGTTCCTCGATCGCTGGCGGGCCCCGGGCTGGGACTACTCGCGGGTGTGGGAGGAGCGGTTCGGCGAGCACGCCTACCTGCCCCTGGTCACCGAGGCCGCCGACGCCGCCTTCAAGGAGGTCGGCCTCGAGCCGGGCGACATCGACATCGCCGTCGTCACCGGGCTCCAGAGCCGGGCCGTGCGCGGCGCCGCTCGGGCCGCCGGCATCGGTGGCGTGGCGATCGCCGACGGTCTCACCGACACGGTGGGCAACACCGGGAGCTCGCACGCCGGCCTCGTGCTGGCGTCGGTCCTCGACGAGGCCGCGCCCGGCACCACGATCATGGTGGTGCACCTGGCGGACGGCTGCGACGTCGGCTTCTACCGGACGACCGACGCCATCGCCGACTACCAGGCGGCGCCCACCGTCGCCGCCCAGATCGACGCCGGCAACGACTCGCTCACCTATGCGTCGTTCCTCACGTGGCGGGGCTTCCTCGAGCGTGAACCGCCCCGACGCCCCGACCCGGTGCCGCCCGCAGCGCCGCCGTCGTACCGCAACGAAGCGTGGAAGTACGCCTTCGTCGGCTCGCGGGACCGTTCCACCGGCGCCGTCCACCTGCCGCCGCAGCGGGTGTCGGTGAAGGGAGGCGCCGTCGACGACATGGAGACGGTGCCGATGGCCGACGTGGCCGCCACGGTCGTGACCTACACGATCGACCACCTCGCCTACTCGCTCGCGCCTCCCACCATCGCCGCCGTCATCGACTTCGACGGAGGAGGGCGCTTCCAGTGCCAGCTCACCGATGCCAGCCCCGACGAGGTGGCGATCGGTGACCGGGTGCAGATGACGTTCCGCCGCCTGCTCACCGCGGACGGCATCCACAACTACTTCTGGAAGGCCAAGCCACTCACGGCGGGCACGACCGACAGCACGGGCAAGGGAAACTGAGGAGCATCGAAATGGGATCGCACGGCATCAAGGATCAGGTCGCCATCGTCGGGATGGGCTGCACGCCCTTCGGCGAGCACTGGGACCGCAGCGTCGAGGACATGCTCGTCGACGCCTCACAGGAGGCCTACGCGTCGGCCGGCATCACGCCCGCCGACGTCGACGCCTACTGGTTCGGCACGTTCGGGTCGGCCATCTCCGGCCTCGCCCTCAGCCGGGCCCTCAAGCTCGACTACAAGCCCGTCACCCGGGTCGAGAACATGTGCGCCACCGGCTCCGAGGCGTTCCGCAACGCCTGCTACGCCGTGGCGTCGGGCGCCTACGACGTGGCGTGCGCCATCGGCGTCGAGAAGCTCAAGGACAACGGCATGTCCGGCCTCGTCGTCGGCGGCATCCCCGACGACGGCACCAAGTCCGATCTCACCGCCCCCGCAATGTTCTCGCTGCTCGCCCCGGCGTATGCGGAGAAGTACGGC
>JBPEXC010000273.1:0-13248 GCA_052032035.1 Acidimicrobiales bacterium
AAGAATGCGCTGAGCGCGAGCACAGCCGGCCGGCTCGAGTCGAACACGGCGACGCTGGCGACGAACACCAGGGGCGAGAGCAGGGAGGCGAACTTGGAGATCACCGAGAAGAAGCCGAAGAACTCCCCGGAACGGTCGGCCGGGATCAGCTGACTGAACAGGCTGCGGCTCAACGCCTGGGAGCCGCCCTGACAGATGGCGACCAGCCACGCCAGCCCCCAGAACTCGACGACCGAGTCGAGCCGGAACCCCCAGACCGCCACGATCAGGTAGGCGGCGAGGGCGAGCAGGATCGCCTGCTTGGTGCCCATCCGGTCGGCGAGCGGCGCGACCAACGCCCCGCCGGCGAACGCGAAGAGCCCGGCGACGACCTGGACCCCGAGGATCAGGGCGATGATCAGCCCGAGGTTCGACTCCCGCGGAGGCGGCAGGATCTCGATGCCGGTGACCGGGAGCTCGGCCTCGACGATCGGTTCCTCGGTCACGAACCCGAAGACGTGCTGGCCGGCCTCGCCGGGGTCGAGCACGAAGGTGTCGCCGGTGCGTGCGACGTCGCCGTCGCCCAGGACGATGCGTTCGCCGTCGTCGTCGAGCAGGATCTCGCCGTCGACGAGGAGGGCGACGTCGGGCACGGCGGGCCCCGAGTCGTAGGTGAGCTCGAGACTGCGACCCGACCAGCCGAAGTACTGGCCCGGCACCCCGGTGTCGGCCGATCCCGGCGGGGTCGCCGCACCCTCGGTGCCGTAGGCCTCGGGGGCGGTGCCGCTCACCTCGAGCGGGCCGAACTGGCGCATCGCGATCGCCGTCGTCGGCAACAGCACGATGTTGGCGAGCACGAAGGCCACCAGTCGGCGACGCCGGGTGACGCTCGTGGCGGCGCCGGGGATCGAGCCGAACAGCAGGCTGTAGGGGATGCCGACGAACTGCACGAGCAGGATGGCGAGGGTGAGCTCGATCGTGCCGAACCCGAGCTCGGCCCCGTAGATCGCGGCGACGGTGATCACGATGCCGATCGCGTCGTTGTAGATCAGGAACCCGAGCAGGAACCGACCGAGTTCGGGCAGCGCCCGCAGCGTTCGCCGGGTGGCCTTCAGCTCGGCGACGACGGCGCGCGAGGCCGACGCCAGGGTCACTCCGACCCGTCCGGCCGGTTCGGTGACGTTGCGGATCAGGGGGATCGAGAACACCGCCCACCACACGCCGACGGTCACGAAGCTCAGCCGCACCCCGAGGTTGTCGTCGGGCAGGGCGAAGATCATGGCGACGTTGATCGCCAGCAGGATCCCGCCGCCGAGGTAGCCGAGGGCGAACCCCTTGGACGACACCTCGTCGATCCGCTCGGGCGGGGCGACGTGGGGCAGCAGCGAGTCGTAGAAGACGCTCGACCCACCGAAGCCGATGCGGGCCACCACGAACACGAGCGACGCCCGCAGCCAGGCGCCCTCGCCGACGGTGAACAGTCCGGTGGTGGCCGCGGCGCCGACCAGGGCGAAGCCGACCAGCCAGCGTTTCCGGGTGCCGGTGGCGTCGGCCAGCGTGCCGAGGACGGGGCTGATGACGGCGACGACGAGCACCGACGCCGAGAGCGTGAGGGAGTAGTACTGGGTCGCGGTGGCCGCCGAGGGCAGCGTCGAGCCCGCGACCGCCGAGTAGTAGACCGGGAACACGGCGGCCAACACGGTGGTGGCGAACGCCGAGTTGGCCCAGTCGTAGAGCATCCAGCCCCGCACCTGGCGCCGGTCCCACCTCGTCGGGACGGTCACGCGGTCTCCTGCCAGTGGGCCCACACCCGGTCGGCCGGTGACACTGCCTCGGCGGGCGGCACTGCCTCGGCGGGCGGCACTGCCTCGGCGGGTGGCACTGCCTCGGTCGGTGACACTGCGAACCAGGTGATCCGGGGGTCGCGGCGGAACCAGCGCTGTTGGCGGCGGGCGAACCGACGGGTGCGCCGGCGGGCTTCCTCCATCGCCTCGTCGAGCGAGCAGTCGCCGGCGAGGTGGGCCCGCAGCTCCCGGTACCCCAGCGCCTGGGCGGCGGTGCGACCGAAGCCGCCGCCGGCCTCGACGGCCGCGACCTCCGCCAGGAACCCGGCAGCGAGCTGAACGTCGTAGCGGCGATCGATGCGAGCATCGAGCTGGTCGCGGTCGATCTCGAGACCGACGATCGTCCACGGCGTCGGCGGATAGGCGTCGAGGCCGGGGCCGAACGAGGAGAACGGGCGGCCCGACCCGACCGTCACCTCGAGGGCCCGCAGGATCCGGCGTCGGTTCGACGGTTCCATCCTGGTGGCGGCCGTCGGGTCGAGGGCGGCCAGCCGGGCGTGGAGCGCCGCGGTGTCGGGTTCGGCGTCGAGCTCGGCGGCGACGGCGGGGTACTGTCCCGGGATGTCGAGATCGTCGACGAGGGCCTGCACGTAGAGGCCGGTGCCCCCGACCACGATCGGCACCGCACCCCGGTCGGCGATGCCGGCCAGCGCGGCGTCGGCGTCGATCTTGAACCGGCTGAGGCTGTAGTCCTCGTCGGGGTCGACCACGTCGACGACGTGGTGGGGCACCGCGGCGCGTTCCTCGGCCGACGGTTTGGCGGTGCCGACGTCCATGCCCCGGTAGAGGGCCATGGCGTCGGCCGACACGATCTCGGCCGAGCGTCCCTGCGCAGCGACGCGCCGGGCGAGCTCGAGGGCGAGCGCCGTCTTGCCGGACGCGGTCGGTCCGACGATCACCAGGCCGGGCATCGATCAGCGCGTCGAGGCCGGCACGACCGGACCGTCGAGCAGGAGGCCGGCGAGCACGTAGTGGTCGAGCCGCACCAGATCGGGGTCGGCGCCGTAGTGCTCGTAGAACAGCACGACGGCGTCGAAGCCGTAGACGGCCAGGAGACTCTGCTGGACCACGGCGAGGTCGAGATGACGGTCGGCGACCCGCAGCCGCCCGGCGTCGCGGATCGCCGCCACCTCCACGCGCCCGTCGACCCCGGGGGCCGTCGTGACGAGGAACTGGTCGAGGCTCGCGCGGCCATGACACACGACGAGGTCCTCGGTCGGCGGCCGCCCGCCGACCCAGATCGAGCGCAGGTCGGCCAGGGGGTAGCGGTCGTAGGGCGCGGGGAGCGCCACGACGTCGTCGCGGTCTCCCTCCTCGCCCGCTGCCTCGCCGGCCCGGGCCTCGATGCCCTGCAGCTCGATCGCCTGTTCGAGGGCGGCCCAGCCGGACGGCAGGGGCGCGTCGCTCGGGTCGAGGTCGTGCAGCGCCCGCAGGGCGCGGGCGACAGCGGCGACGACGCCGTCGAGATCGCCGTGATGGTGTGCCTCGTCGGCCCGCTGCGCGGGGTGCTCCGGCGGCGGACGATCGGGGGCGGGGCCGCCGAATGCGGGCAGGCGCTCACGCAACCACGCCCGGGCCTCTCGCCCATCGACGGTGCCGTCGGTCATGCCCCCACCCTAGAGCCGACGTCGCTCCGGGCGGGCGGTCGTCTCAGACGGTGCGGCGGGCGAAGGTGTGGGCGCGGTCGCTCAGACTCATCAGGGTCGCCGCCACCTCCACCGGCTGGACGACCATGTGGAGATGCTCCCCGTCGAGGCGGCGGACCTCGAACCCGTCGGCCTGGGCCGCCTCCAAGGTCGGGAGATACAGCTCGCCGAGCGCGAGGTAGGCCCGGCCGACCGACTCGGGCAGCTCCGGGGCCGGGATCGGCTGGTCGAACACCGCTCGCGGCACCGGCTTGGCCTCGCCCAGCACCCGGGTCCGCGCCTCGTCGCCGGGCAGCATGTCGCTGATCATCGGCCCCCACCACCGGTGCCAGGGCGGCAGGTAGTCATCGGGGCGGACCAGCGCATCGAGCGTGTCGCTCATCGGGAAGTCGCGCTCGGTCGGGACGACGCCGTCCTCGGGCAGCCGTCCGTTGACGAGGATCATCGCCTCGACGTCGTGGCCCCGGTCGAGCAGCTCGGCCACGACGAGCGCCAGGCGGGGGCAGGCCCCCGAGTGACCGACCACGACGAGGGGCACCGACGTCACCGGCGGCACCGCGTCGGCGATGCCCGCCACCCACGGAGCGACGTGGTCGGCATGCCGCGGCGTGGTCCGCACCGGCTTGGGTCGGACCACGTCCTGGCACAGCAGGTCGAGCACTTCACCCACACCTCGCCAGGTCTCGGCCCCCAGCAGGAAGCTCGGGACGAGCACCCACAGGCGGCGACGGGTGGCGAGGGCAACCTCCGGAGTCAGCGCGGCCGGCACGCAGGTGACCGTAGTCACACTTCAGTGCCAGCCGCCAAACGAGGCGAACGATGTTCGCCTGTGCGCCGGCTCAGCCAGCTTCGCAGACTCAACCAGCTTCGCAGACTCAACCAGCTTCGCTGTGGGTGACGGGCTGCTCGCCCATCCACTCCCGCAGGGTGTTCTTGAGCTTGGTCTGCTGGATGAACAGGTCCTGCTCGGCCGGCACGTCGCCGGCGGCCTGCGGGGCCTTGAGATAGAAGCTCAACCACTCCTGCACGCCGGACTGGCCGGCGCGGGAGGCGAGGTCCATGAAGAGGGCGAGGTCGAGCACGATCGGGGCCGCGAGGATCGAGTCACGACACAGGAAGTCGATCTTGATCTGCATCGGGTAGCCCATCCACCCGAAGATGTCGATGGCGTCCCAGCCCTCCTTGTTGTCGCCACGGGGCGGGTAGTAGTTGATCCGCACGACGTGGTCGATGTTGCCGTAGAGGTCGGGGTAGGTCTCGGGCTGCAGGATCTTGTGCAGCACGCCCAGCTTCGACTCCTCCTTGGTCTTGAAGTTCTCGGGGGCGTCGAGCACCTCGCCGTCGCGGTTGCCGAGGATGTTGGTCGAGTACCAACCACGCAGACCGAGCATGCGGGCCTTGAGGCCGGGGGCGAGGAGGGTCTTCATCAGGGTCTGGCCCGTCTTGAAGTCCTTGCCGGCGATCGGCACGCCCAGCTTCTCCGAGAGCTCGATCATGCAGGGCAGGTCGGTCGAGAGGTTCGGGGCGCCGTTGGCGAACGGAACGCCCGACTGCAGGGCGGCGTACACGTAGATCTGGCTCGGCGAGATGTTGTCGTCGTTGGCCTTGAGCCCGGCCTCGAACGCCTCGACGCTGTCGTGCACGGCGCTCGGGGTCTGGAACGCCTCGGTCGAGCCGCACCAGACCATCACGAGCCGATCACAGCCGTTCTCGGTGCGGAACTTCTCGATGTCGTCCATCAGGGCCATCGCCTGGTCCCACTTGGAGTCGAGCTGCTTGACGCGGGTGCCCTCGAGCCGGCTCACCCACTTCTGGTCGAACACGGCGTCCATGGTCACGATGCCCTCGAGCTCGCTCGAGATCGGGGCGATGTCGCGCTCCTCGAGCACGCCGCAGGTGCGGGCGGCCTCGAGGGCGTTGGGGGAGATCGGATCCCAGCCGCCGAAGACGATGTCGTCGAGGGAGGCGAGGGGGACGAAGTCGCGGATCAGGGGGTTGCGGTTGTCGTCGCGGTTGCCGAGCCGGATGTGGGCCATCTGCGAGACCGAACCGAGGGGCGGGGTGCCGGCCTGGCGCGCGTGGAGCACGCCGGCGATGAAGGTGGAGGCCACGGCGCCGACGCCGGGCGTGAGGATGCCGAGCTTGCCCGATGCGGGGGCGATCTCGAGAGCGGAGGAGTCAGTCATGGGAAGAAGATTAACGACTCCGACATCGTTCGGAGATTCGGTTCAGCAATACTGAACAATTGTGGCCGAGCACCCGACCCTCCCCCAGCCAACACTCCCTCAGCCAACACTCCCCCAGCTGCAGTACCTGGTGGCGGTGGTCGATCATCCGACGTGGGCCGACGCCGCCGACGCCCTGGGGGTCACGCCCTCGGCGCTGTCGCAGGGTCTGGCCGAGCTCGAGCGGCGACTCGGTCGGCGGCTGTTCGACCGCGACGGGCGGCGCCGGGTGCCCGCCGCCGACGTCGGTCCGGTCCTCGACTACGCCCGCACGGTGCTCGCCGCGACCGGCGACCTGGGCCGCTGGTTGTCGGCGACGGCATCGGGAGCCGCGGGACGGCTGCGGGTCGGCATGATCGACGTCGCCGCCACCCACCACTTCTCCGGCGAGCTCCGCGCCTTCCGCTCCGACCACCCCGGCGTCGAGTTCCACCTGACGGTCGCCCCGTCGGCGCAGCTGCTGGAGCTGGTGCGGGCCAACCGCCTCGACCTCGCCGTGCTGGTGATGCCCGAGACCCCGCCCGACGACGTCACGCTGGTCCCGCTCCTCGACGAGGCCCTCGCCGTCTACGGTCCCCCCGACGTCGAGCCCGCAACGGGGTGGGGCCCGTGGGTCGGGTTCCCTGCCTCCTCCCACACCCACCAGCTCACCGCGGCGGCGCTGCGCGCCCGAGGGCACGACTACCGGCTCGTCGCCGAGTCGCACCAGCCGGAGGTGCTGCGCGAGATGGTGGCGTTGGGGTTGGGGTGGACGGTGCTGCCGGTGTCGCAGGCCGAAGGGGGCACGGTGCCGCTCACCCCCGTCGGTGACGAGCCGCTGCTCCACCGGCGCCTCGCTGCGGTCCGACGGCGAGAGGCGCTCCCCCACCCGTCGGCCGAACAGCTCCTCGCCGGCCTCCGGGACACGGCTGCCGAGCCCTAGCCTCGACCGGATGACGATCACCTACGCCGACGACGAGGTCGTGCCGATCCGAGAGCTGGTCGACCTCTACACCGCCGTCGGATGGCTGCGCTACGCCGCCGATCCCGACGCCCTCGCCCAGGCGGTCGACAACTCCGACTACGTGGTGACCGCACGCGACGACGAGGGCGAACTCGTCGGCCTCGCCCGATGCCTGAGCGACGACGTGTCGATCTGCCACGTGCAGGACGTCCTCGTCCACCCCGACCACCAGCGGACCGGCGTGGGCACCGTCCTCCTCGGCCAGGTGATCACCCGGTTCGCCCACGTCCGCCAGCTCGTGCTGCTCACCGACGACGAGCCCGGCCAGCGCGCGTTCTACGAATCGCTCGGCCTCCAGGAGCTGTCGTCGCTGGGCCGCGGCCTCCACGCCTTCGCCCACTTCCGCGACCTCGAGCCTCTCGACTGACCCGGGGGCCGTCACAGGACGTGGACGGCCCCCAGCGACGCTCGCAGGCCCGATCGTCGGGCGTCGTCGAACACGCCGAGCAAGGTGGCCAGCGACGCCTCGACCACCAGCGGGCGCTCGCTCGAACCGTCACCGGTCCAGGTGGCGGCCACGGCGTCGCCGGGCCGCCAGTCGACCGCAGTGCCGTCGGGGTGGCGGAGGAATCCCACGCCCCGCACCGACGGGTCGTCGTCGGGCAGGACCCGGGCCCGGCGCACGTGGTCGAGGCGTTCGACGGTGCGCTGCAACAACCGGGCTCGCCGCTCTCCGGTGCGGAACACGCCGACGATGCTGCCGATCGCCTCGGCCGCCTCGACGCTGGCGATCGTGGTCTCGAAGTTGACGCCCCGAGACGCGAACACCGCGGAGATCGCGTTGAGGCTGCCGGGCCGGTCCTCGGCCTCGGCGACCAGCACCCATCGACGCCCGAACGACGGCTCGGTCACGACGAACTCCCGCCTCGCGCGGCGGCGATCCGGCCGGCGACGACCGCCGCCACCTCGTCGAACCGGACGCGCTCGTCATCGGTCATGCTCGGGTCGATCACCTGGGTCCACCCCGACGGGCCGACCACGACCGGCACTCCGATCGCCGTGGTGCAGCCGCCGAGCTCGCCGGCGAGCTGCACCTGCCCGGCGACGACGGTCTCGCGACCGTCGAGGATGGTGTCGACCAGGTGGACGGTGGCGTTGGCCGTGCCCATCGGCGTCTTGGCGCCGCACAACTGGATCGCCCACGGCCGCAGCGACGCCCGCTGCCCGGGATCGAGGCGGTCGATCGACCGGAAGGCGTCGACGACCCGGCCCGCCGACAACAGCTCGAGCAGCTCGGCGCGAGCCGTCGCCATCATGTCGGGGGTGTCGTCCGGGGCGCGGAGGCGAGCGACGTGGCTGGCCCGCTCGTCGGGGTCGAGGCCGTGGATGCGCACCGACGACCACAGCGGCACCAGCCC
This sequence comes from Acidimicrobiales bacterium, assembly GCA_052032035.1. Classification (GTDB taxonomy): domain Bacteria; phylum Actinomycetota; class Acidimicrobiia; order Acidimicrobiales; family SZUA-35; genus JAWSVN01. The sequence continues at coordinate 8,056 of JBPEXC010000273.1, forward strand.
GTCGCCGTGTTCGCCGACCACCCAGCCGTGCACCCGCTGGCGACGAATGCCGAGCGAGGTGGCGATCTCCCGCCGGAACCGGAGGGTGTCGAGCCACGCGCCCATGCCGATCACCCGGTGACGGCCGAGTCGATCGGCGAACACCGCCACCCCGAGTTCCACCGGGTTCGACACGACGACGATCACCTCGTGGCCGCTCCCCCAGCGGTCGACGGCGTCGGCGTAGCGTTCGAAGACCGCCAGGTTGGCGGCGGCCAGGGCGGCCCGGTCGACCGCTTCGCCGGGGCGCGACGGCACCGTGGCGCCGGCGCACACGACGATCACGTCGGCGACGACCTCGGAGGGGTCGACGGCCACGTCGATCGCGGGGGCGATCTCGTCGTAGGCGTCGGCCAGGTCGGCCCGCAGCCCCCACACGGCGTCGCCCGAGCGCCCCTCGGCCCGGGCGACGAGCTGGAGGCGCGAGGTGGCCGGCAGCACGCGCTGTTCGACCAGTTGGGTGACGACCTGGCGACCGACGTCGCCGGTGGCGCCGAGGATGGCTACGTCCACCCGTCCGACGGTAGCGCAGCGGACAGGTCCGGGATGGTGGCCAGCGACTGGGTGACGAGCACCTTGTCACCGTCGGGCCCGGCGATCCGGTGCCACCCTCGCCACTGCACGACGCCGCCGCGCACCGGTACCCGCGATCGGGGTCCAGGACGGAACGAGCCGTCGGCGAGGCCGTCGACGACCAGGGCCGACACGGCGGCGTCGAGGGCGCGACCGCTGCCCGGCTCCGACGCCCGACCCTCGGCGTCGACCACGAGAGCGCTCGGGTTGGCCGACAGGGTGACCAGGTGACGGCCCGACATCAGCACTGCGGGCGCACTCTCCCGCCACTCGGCCCGGAACCGGATCTCGAACCCGGCGCGCCCCCATCGGTACTCCGGCGGCAGGAAGACCTCCGACACCGGCTCGCCGACGGTGCCCATGCGCACCGCCGCGCCACCACCGACCGCCTCGACCACGGCGTCGGTCCCGTCGCTCGTCGCGCTGCCCGGGCCCGAGGCGCCAGCGGGCAGGCGCATCGTCACCCGGTGACGGCCGGGGCCGACCTCGAAGCGGACCTCGATGCCCGAGCCGATGCTCTCGACCCGTTCGTGCCACGGCCCACCGCCGCCCAGGTCGGCGCCGCCGACGGCGTTCCCGTCGGCGGTCTCGCCGGTGTAGAGCAGCATCGGCGCCCCGGCGGTCACGCCGAGACGACGGGGATCCGGGTGCGGTGCCGGGGCTTGGCGGTCACCTCGACCAGCTCGCCGGTGAGGTACTGCATGGCGGCGTCGAGCACCCGCACCTCGGCGAAGGTCCCCACCCGCAGCGGGTCGGACGGGAAGTGGACCAGCTTGTTGTGGACCGTGCGGCCGGTGAGCACCGCCGGGTCCTTCTTCGACGGGCCCTCGACGATCACCTCTTCGACCCGCCCGATGCGGGCCCGGTGCTTGGCGAGGGCCGAGCGCTCGATCACGGTGCGGAGCCGGGCGTAGCGGTCCTTCACCTCGTCGGGGTCGCAGAACTGCTCGACCATCTCGGCCGCCTCGGTGCCGGGGCGGGGCGAGTAGACGAAGGTGTAGGCGTTGTCGAACTCCGCCGCGGCCGCCACCTCGAGGGTGGCGGCGAAGTCGTCCTCGGTCTCGCCGGGGAAGCCGACGATGATGTCGGTGGTGACGGCCAGGTCGTCGATCGTCTCACGGGCCTGCGCCAGCTTGGCCAGGAACCGCTCACCGGTGTAGCCCCGATGCATCGCGGCGAGGATCCGATCCGAGCCCGACTGGAGCGGGAAGTGGAGGTGGGGCACCACCGCCGGCACCGCCGCCATCGCCTCGAACACGTCGGGCGTCATGTCCTTGGGGTGCGGGCTGGTGTAGCGGATGCGGCGCAGGCCGTCGATGTCGCCGAGACGGCGCAGCAGCTCGGCGAACATCGGGCGGGCCCGCACGTCCTCGCCCGCCGCCCGGGCCGCGAGGGCCAGGTCGCGGCCGTAGGAGTTGACGTTCTGGCCGAGGAGGGTGACCTCGACCACGCCCTCGCCGGCCAGTTGGGCGGCCTCGGCGACGATCTCGTCGATCGGGCGGGAGATCTCGGCCCCTCGGACCGACGGCACGATGCAGAACGCGCAGCTGTTGTCGCAGCCGATCTGGATCGTCAGCCAGGCGCCGTGGTCGGTTTCGCGCTTCACCGGCAGGGCCGACGGGAACGCCTCGGCCTCGTCGAGGGCGGCCTCCTCCCAGATCTCGGTGACCGGGCCGCTCGCCCGGGCGGCCGCCATCAGTTCGGTCGCGCGATGCACGTTGTGGGTGCCGAACACGACGTCGACGTGGCCGGCCCGCTGCTGGATCTGGTCGCGGTCCTTCTGGGCCAGGCAGCCGGCCACGACGATCTGCATGTCGGGGTTCTGCTGTTCCTTGGTGACCTTCAGGTTGCCGAGCTTGCCGTAGAGCTTGTTGTCGGCGTTCTCCCGGATGCAGCAGGTGTTGAGGACCACCACATCCGCGCTGGTCTCGTCGTCGGTCGGGGTGTAGCCGTCGGCCTCGAGCAGTCCGGCGATCCGCTCGGAGTCGTGCTCGTTCATCTGGCACCCGTGGGTGATGATCTTGTAGGAACCGGCCACCCGGCCAGCCTACCGAGCAGCGATGACGAGCGAATCCGCGAGTTCGAGCCGGCCGGCCGGGATCGACGGGTCGCCGGCCCGGAGCTTCTCGTAGGCCCGGGCCTTCTCGCCGGCGACGTCGGTGACCAGCCACACCACGGCGTGGGCGGCCTGGAGGGTCGGGATCGTCAGGGTCACCCGTCGATGGCCGGCATAGGCGGAATCGGTGGTGGCGACCGCGGCGTCGGTGACGTCGAGGACGGGGTCGCCGGGCACCAGCGACCCGGTGTGGCCATCGGCGCCGAGGCCGAGCTGCACCAGGTCGAGGCTGCCCACCCCGGCGGCGGCCGACCCGCCGGTGGCCGCGGCCAGGGCGGCGGTGAACTCGGCCAACTGCGCGGCGTCGGGCACCGACCCGTCGTCGCCGACCGGCAGCGTGAGCCAGGTGGCGCCGGTGTCGCCGAGGGCGGCCCGCTGGGAGGTGAGGTTGCGGGCCGGGTCGCCGAGGGGTGCGCAGCGTTCGTCGACCTGGACCAGCGTGATGTCGGCCCAGGGCACCTCGGCGTCGGCGAGGGCCTCGAACACCGGCACCGGGGTGGAGCCACCGCTGATGCCGAAGCAGGCCGACCCCCGTTCGGCCACGATCGCTCGCAGGGTCCGGGCGATCGCGTCGACCGACTGCGAGGTCCAGACCGACGCCTGCACCAGGCGGGCCTCGAACAACGACTCGGTTCCTTCACTGCGACGCAGCCCGAACATCAGCTCTCCCGTCCGATGGCTTCCCACCACGCAGCGGCCCCGACGAGGGCGGCGTCGTCGCCGAGTTCGGCGTTGACGACGTCGATGGTGCCGATGCGCGGACCGTGAGCCTGCACCATGCGCTGGACGATGGGCAACACCAGGTCGCCGTGCATGCCGACCCCGCCGCCGATGACGACCATCTGGGGTGACACGATCCAGCACAGGTTGACCACGCCGAGGGCGGCGGCCTCGATCCCGGCGGTGAACACCTCGATCGCCGTCTGGTCGCCGGCCCGCACCAGGTCGGTGAGGTAGCCCGAAGCGGGGTCGAGACCTGCTGCGGCCTGGGCCTTGCCGAGGGCGGTGCCCGATCCGAGGCCCTCGACGGTGCCGTCGCCGCCGGCGGCGGTGAGGCCACGATCGATGATGGTGTGGCCGATCTCGCCGCCCGAGTAGCGGCCCCGCATCAGCTTCGAGCCGAGCACGATGCCGGCGCCCACGCCGGTGGAGATCGTCACGTAGATCACGTCGCGGTGCGCCTGGCCGGCGCCGAAGGTGGCCTCGCCGACCGCCGCGAGGTCGCAGTCGTTGGCGAGCGCGACGTCGAGGCCGGTGCGGCGGGTGAGCCAGGCGTCGGTCAGGAGCGGCACCCACGACGGCGGCAGGTTGGGGGCGTGGACCAGGGTCTCGGCGTCGTGGTCGATCACCCCGGGCAGGCCGATCACGGCTCGGGAGACGTCGGCGCCCTTGGAGACCTCCTCGATCAGCTTCACCAGGGCGGTCGGTTCCTCGTCGGCGCTCGGGGTGGCCCAGCGGTCGCGGCGCAGGATCGTGCCGTCGTGCTGCACGAGGGCGCCCCGCAGGTGGGTGCCGCCGAGGTCGATGGCGACGGTGAGAGGGGCGGCGCTCATCAGGTGGCCTCCGGGGCTTCGTCGCCGCTGCCGGACGTGCCTGGCGGCGTGGTCTCGGTGTGTCCGCCGAACTGGGCTCGCATCGCCGAGAGCACCTTGTCGGAGTAGTTGGCGTTGCCTCGCGACGCGAACCGGGAGAACAGCGAGTCGGCGATCACCGGCGTCGGCCGTCCGGCCTCGATCGCCTCCTGCACGGTCCAGCGTCCCTCGCCGGAGTCGGGCACGTGCCCCTCGAACCCGTCGAGGGCGGGATCGGCGACGAGGGCGGCAGCGGTGAGGTCGAGCAGCCACGAGCCGACCACGCTGCCGCGACGCCACACCTCGGAGATCGCGGCCACGTCGAGGTCGTAGCGTTCGGTGCCCTCGAAGAGGCCGAACCCCTCGGCGTAGGCAGCCATGATCCCGTACTCGACGCCGTTGTGGACCATCTTCACGTAGTGCCCGGCGCCGGACGGGCCGCAGTGCAGCCAGCCCCGCTCGGCCGGAGTCGGGTCGCCGGTGCGACCGGGGGTGCGCTCGATCTCGCCGACGCCGGGGGCGATCGCGTCCCACAGGGGGGCGAGCCGCTCGACGACGTCGGCCTCGCCGCCGATCATCAGGCAGAAGCCGCGCTCGAGGCCGAACACGCCGCCGCTGGTTCCGACGTCGAGGTAGTGGACGTCGCGCTCGGCGAGCCACGCGGAGCGCTCGAGGTCGAGGGGGTAGTGGGTGTTGCCGCCGTCGATCAGCACGTCACCCGGGTCGACGAGGTCGGCGAGTTCCCGCACGACGTCGCCGACGAAGCGGTCGGGCACCATGATCCAGATCGTGCGGGGGGCCGGCAGGGCGGCGACGAGGGCGGGCAGGTCGGCGACGATCTCGGCCACGCCGTCGGCCCCGAGCGGGTCGCCGGCGGCGGTGTCGTGGTCGTAG
>JBPEXC010000274.1:0-4064 GCA_052032035.1 Acidimicrobiales bacterium
GCGATCGACGCCGCCGGTGGCACGGTCACCGACGCCCGGCCGGCGACCGATGCCGCCTCCCTGCACCGGACCTACCTGGCCCTGCTCACCGCCGCCATCGGCGCCGGGTTCCCGCCCAAGCTGTTCGACCGCATGGTGGCCCAGGTCGACGCCGGCGACGCCCCCGGCCACGTCGAGACCTCCGTGATGCGCTTCGCCGCCTGGGCCCGGGCCGACGAGGCCCGCCACCAGGCGATCGCGGCGTGGCACGAGCTGTTCGACACCGTCGACGTGCTGATCGCGCCCGTGGCGCCGACGGTCGCGTTCCCCCACAACCTCGACGTCTCCTACTGGGACCGCACGACCGACGTCGACGGCGTCACCCGCCCCTACACCGAGCTGCTGTTCTGGGCCGGGCTGCCGACCATGCCCGGGCTGCCGTCGCTGGTCATCCCCGCCGGTGAGGTCGACGGACTCCCGTGCGGCGTGCAGCTGATCGGCCCGAAGTGGTCCGAGCGACGGCTGCTCGCGATCGGCGCCGCGCTCGACGCCGCCGTCGGCCGTGGCTTCGTGCCGCCGCCCCTGGTCACCGGGGCCTGACCGACGTGCGCGTCGCCGTGGTGGGCGCCGGGCCGGCCGGACTGGTCGTCGCCCGTCGCCTCGCCGACGCCGGTCACGGGGTCGAACTCGTGGAGGCCGGACCCGTGCGGCGACCCCTGGAGCCGACGGCCGCCGCCCTCGACTGGGTGCCGGGCCTCGACCGCCCGGAGCGACTGGTCGCCGGACTCGTCGCTCGCCGGGCCGTCGACGGTGCGCCGACCCCCTATCGGCAGGGCCGCGGGGTCGGTGGCGGCGCGGCCGTGAACGGGATGGTCCTCGACACGCCGCCGGCAGAGCACCCGATGTGGGGGCCGCTCGAGGCGGCCGAGGTGTCGGCCGCCCTCGCCGCCGTCGAGGCCCGTCTCGGGCCGCCCCAGCTCCCCGGCGCCGGGCCCCTCGGCTCGGCGATGACGGCCGTGGCCGCCGCCACCTCGGGCTGGTCGGCCCGCCCGGCGCGACTGGCGACCGGTGACGGTCGCCGCCTCGACCTCGCCGAGGTGTGGGGCGTCCACGACCATCCGGGCATCGAGGTCCGCGCCGATCGACCGGTCGGGCTGCTGGGTGAGGTGGCCGAGCGGGCCGACGCCGTGGTCGTCTGCGCCGGCGCCCTCGGCACGCCGGCCCTCCTGGCGGCGTCGGGCGCCGACCTGTCCGACCCGATCGGCGGTCTCGCCGACCACCCGTCGGTGCCGCTCACGATCGGGCTCGCGCCCGACGCCCGCGCCGCCGTCGGGTCCGACGTGCCACCCGCCACCACCCTCGTCGACCTCGCCCCGGCCCGACCGGACGGTTCGCCCGCCCACCTCTACGTGATGGACCACCTCGGGAACGACCGGCAGCTCGGGCTGGTCCAGCTCGCCCTCCTCGCCCCCCGCTCGATCGGCGAGATCACGGCCGGCGGCATCCCGCACTTCCGGCTCCTGGCCGACGCCGACGACCGCGCCGATCTCCGGGCCCAGCTGCGAGGCACGATCACCACGCTCACCGAGGGACTCCTCGACGGCGCCGCCGCCTGGGTCGCCACGAGCGATGGCACCCCGGCCGGCGACCTCGTCGCACTCGACGACGGTGCGCTCGACGCCTGGCTGACCGCCAACCTCGGCGCCCACGCCCACGCCGCGGCCTCGCTCGGCCTCGGGCACCACCTGGGCGACGACGGTGCCGTGCCGGGCCTGCCGGGCGTGTTCGTCGCCGATTCGTCGGCGTTCGCCATCGTGCCGCCGTGCAACCCGATGCTGGCCACCCTGGCCCTGGCCGACGCCCTGTCGGCCCGGCTCGTCCGCCGGTTCGGCGGCTGAGCGGTCAGCCGATCCGGGCGCTCTGGGCGCCGTCGACCGGCAGGAGCACGCCCGACACGAACCGGGCCTCGTCGGAGGCCAGGAAGAGGGCGGCGTTGGCCACGTCCCAGGCGCTGCCCATCCCGCCGGCCAGGGGCACCTGACGGTCGCGGGCGGCGACCAGCTCGTCGCGGTCCACCCCGCGGGCCGCCGAGATCGACTCGATCGCCATCGGCGTGTTCATCAGGCCGGGCAGGATCGCGTTGGCCCGGACCCCGAATCGGGCGTTCTGCGACGCGAGGGTGTGGGTCAGGGCGTTGAGGGCCGCCTTCGACGCCTTGTAGGCGACCAGGTTGGCCGCGCAGATCGAGGCGATCGAGCTGATGTTGACGATCGCACCCGAGCCCTGCGCCCGCATCGAGGGCAACACCGCCCGACAGACGCGGCGAGCCCCGGCCACGTTGACGTCGAAGATCCGGTCCCACGCCTCGTCGCTGATGCTGGTCACGCCGGCGTCGCCGGTGCCGATGCCCACGTTGTTGACCACCACGTCGACGCGGCCGAACTCGTCGATCGCGTCGGCGACCGCAGCGCGGACCGAGGCGTCGTCGGTGACGTCGAGTGTCGCCACGGCGGCCGTCGCCGTCGGAGCCGCCTCGGCCACCAGGGCCACCGTCGCCTCGGCCGACGCCCGGTCGCGGTCGGCCGCCACGACCGTCGCCCCCTCCTGGCCGAACCGGACCGACATGGCCCGTCCGTTGCCGACGGTCTCGCCCGGTGTCTGCCCGGCCCCTACGACGAGGACGACCCGGCCGGCGAGGCGCTCGCCGGTGGCGGCGGGAACGTAGATGTCACTCATGGGTGACACTCTGCTCGATGGTCGGCGCTGTCGCCAGTCGGCGGGGCGCGGTGCGGTCAGGCGCCGGCGCGGAGGGCGGCGATGGGCTCGGTCGCCGAGGCCTTCCAGGCCGGATAGGTGCCCGCCAGGAGGCCGATCACCGCGCCGAGCACCGGGGCTCCGAAGGGGAGCCAGGCGTCGAGCACCGGCGACCACTCCCGGGTGTAGCTGACGATCACCACGGTCAGGATGCCCAGACTGGTCCCGATCAGGCCGGCGAGCGCCCCGAGGGCAGCGCTCTCGAACAGGAACTGCGAGGCGATGTGTCGACGTGTGGCGCCCAGGGCACGACGGAGGCCGATCTCCCCGGTGCGCTCGAGGACCGACACGAGGGTGACGTTGGCGATGCCGATCGCGCCGACGAGGAGGGAGACCCCGCCCAGGATGAGGAACAGGGCGTTGAGGTCGTCGGCGACGCTCGACCGCACCCGCTGGGGCGAGGCCGGCACGCTGACCCGCAGCGTCTCCGGCTGGTCGGGGGCGAGGGCGATCGCGGCCTGGGATCCGATCAGCTCGGCGGCCCCGACCTCGACCTCGATGTGGACCTCGGCCACGCCCGAGAGGCCCAACCGGTCGCGGGCGTAGCCGTTCGGCACGATGATGGCGTTGAGCAGATCGGGCTCTCGTTCGACGTCGTCGAGGATGCCGATCACGGCGAGGGTCTCCTCGCCGAGGAAGATCGCCGGCGAGCCGGACACGCGGTTGACGTTGAGGCGGGCCGCGGCGCCCGGGCCGAGGACGACGACGTTGTCGGCCCGCTCGTCGTGGCCCCGGTCGAAGGGCCGGCCGGTCAGGAACGACGCCCGGACGGCCTCCCACAGGTCGCCGTCGGCGGCGATCACGGGGATCTGGAACTCGTTCTGTCCGAGCGGATCGATCACCGGCACCGAGCGGGCCAGGAGGTCGGTGTCGACCGGCGTCTTGGTGCCGGCGGCCACCACCCCGTTGAGGCGCTCGAGCCGGTCGGCGGCGTCCCACGGCAGGTTGGAGATCACCTGGTCGCGCTGGCCGAACGTGCGGCGGTCGTCGGGCCGCACCAGGATGCCGGTCGCCTCGAGCTCGTCGAAGCGCGACACGATCTGGCTGCCGGCCGTCTTGGCCAACCCGAGGGTGGCGACGAGGGCGGCCACCCCCAACACGGTGCCCAGTGCGGTGAGCAGGGTGCGGGCCGGGCGGGCGGTCAGGGCGACGGTCGCCTCGCTGAGCAGGTCGCGCAGCGAGAACACCGAGCGGGTGCCGTCGGAGCTCATGTCCGAGCCATCTCACTGAGCTGACCGTCGCGGATCCGGATCCGCCGCTCGGCCCGTGCC
>JBPEXC010000275.1:0-8028 GCA_052032035.1 Acidimicrobiales bacterium
GCCCCGGCGGAGCTGGTGCCGCCGGGCAGGACCACCACCTCGACGCCGCTGGCGACGGCGAAGCGGACGGCCTCGAGCAGGCCGGCGACCGAGGCCACGTTCTCGAGGTAGAGGAGGACGACGCGGGGCGCGTCGGGCAGGAGCGGGAGGCCGGCGAGCACCTCGGCGGCGGTGTAGTCGTCCTCGTTGCCGGTGGCGACGAACCCGTCGATCACCAGCCCGCGATGGCGGGCGGCACGCACGACACGCGCGCCGAAGGCGCCGCTCTGGGACACCACCGCGACGCCGCGCCCGGTCGCACAGTCGGTCAGATCGTCGAAGGCCTGGGCGAAGGTGAGCACGGCTCGACTCGATGCCCAGTAGGTGCCCACGGTGTTGGGGCCGAGCAGCCGCAGGCCGGCGGGCGGTACGAGCCGGCCGTCGCCGCTCTCCCCGAAGCCCGAGGAGTAGACGATGGCGTTGGCCGTGCGGGGAGCCACCTCGGCCAACACCTGGCCGACGGCGCGAGCGGGCACGGCGACGACGGCGACGTCGAGATCGCCGTCGTCGAGGTCGGCCACCGACGACACGGCCTGGACGTCGCCGTCGAAGCCGGCGGCTCGCAGGTGATCGACCGTGCGCGACCCCATCCGGCCGGGCTTCGACACCGATCCGATGACGGCGACCCGACGGGGACGGAGCAGCCGCGCCAGGGATTCGTCGGCCATCAGCGGAGCTCGCGCGGGATCGGCTGCGACTTGGTGGTGCCCCACTCGGGGGCGCGGCGCTCCTTGAACGCCGCGATCCCCCGCATCGTCTCGCCGAGGGTCCGGACCCAGTTGAGCACCCGCCGCTCGTAGTTGTAGGCGTGCACCCGATCGGTCTCCTCGAGGAAGGCGTAGAGGAGGCGCTTGGTGACGGTGGTGGAGACCGGCGCACAGTTGACGGCGATGTCCTGGGCGATCTCGAGGGCGAGGTCGACGACCTGATCGGCCGGGGCCAGCCGTGAGGCGAGGCCGATGCGGTGGGCCTCGGCGCCGTCGATCGTGCGCCCCGTCATCAGCAGGTCCATCGCGTTCGACACCCCGATGAGGCGGGGCACGAGCCACAGGGAGTTGCGGTCGGGCATGATCCCGACCCGGTTGAAGGCGAGGGCGATCCGGGCGGTCTCGCTGACGACGCGGATGTCCCACTGCAGGGCCCAGGTGAGGGCGACGCCGATGGCGTCGCCGTTGATGGCGCCGATGATCGGGGTCGCCAGGTTCCACGGCGCCCGATCCGGGTCGGTCAGGGTCTCCTTGCCGTGGACCGCAGGATCCCGCCAGTCGATGTCGAGATCGGCGCCGACGGAGAAGTGCTCCCCACGACCGGCGACCACGATGGCCCGGATGTCGTCGTCGGCGTCGAGGTCGATCAGGGCGGCCCCGAGCTGTTCGGCCATCGCCGGCGTGTAGGCGTTGCGGCGGCCCGGGCGATCGAGCCACACGAGGCCGACCGGGCCCCGTCGCTCGACGTCCACATCGTTGCCCTCGACCCGGCTTCCGGCGTCTCGGTTGTCGTTCATCAGCGCACTCCTTCGTCTGCCCAGGGACAGAGCTTGTTCCCGATCCACCCGATGAAGCCACTGAAGGCCACACCACAGACCGAGATGGTGACGATGCCGACGTACATCTGGTCGGCGACGAAGAGCTCCCAGGAGTGCCACGTGAGGTAGCCGATCCCGTCGTTGGCGTTGACGAACTCGACGGCGACGACCAGCAGCACGCCGATGCCCGACGACAGCCGGAGGGCGGCCATGATCTGGGGCAGCGCGCCGGGGAGCACGATCCAGCGGAACCGCTGGGAGGCCGACAACCCGTAGGCCGAGGCCGCCTCGTGATAGCTCTTGGGCACCATGGCGGCGGCGGTCAAGGTGCTGAACGCCATGATGAAGAACACGCCGAGTGCGACGAACGCGACCTTGGGACCCTCGCCGAGGCCGAAGACGAGGAGCAGGATCGGCAGGATCGCGAGCTTCGGGATCACGTAGAGGGCTCGCAGGGTCGGCTCGACGATGACGCGGACGACGTCGAAGAGGCTGAGCACCAGGCCGAGCAGGATGCCCGAGCCGGCGCCGAGGGTGAAGCCGAAGGCGAGGCGTCGGGCGGTCACGAGCACCTGGCTGTGCAGGTCGCCCTCGCTGGCGACCCGAAGGCCTCGGTCCCAGATGGCCGACGGGCTGCTGAAGAAGCGGTCGTCGACCCACCCGGTGCGAGCGCCGATCTCCCACAGGGCGAGCATGCTGATCGGCAGCACGAAGGCGAGCATGCGGTTGACGGCCCGCTGGCGGCGGACGTGGCGGTGGTGGTCGCGCTCGGCCTGGCTCGGCTCGCGCACGACCACGCGGTGCGTCGTGGTCATCGGTGGGTCTTCTCCTGTTCGGCGGCGACGACTTCCTCGCGCAGCAGGCTCCAGATCTGTTCCTCGAGCTCGGCGAACTCCCGCGTCCCTCGGATCGACGCGTTGCGGGGTCGCTCGAAGGGGCTGGCGAACTCGGCCTTCACCCGCCCGGGGCGGGCGGTCATCACCACGATGCGGTCGCTGAGGAGGATGGCCTCCTCGATGCTGTGGGTGACGAGGAGCACCGTGTTGCGGGTGGCTTCGTAGATGGCGAGGAGTTCGTCCTGGAGCACCTTGCGCATCTGGGCGTCGAGGGCGGCGAAGGGCTCGTCCATCAACAGGAGCTCGGGCTCGAGTACGAGGGCCCGGGCCAGGGCGACCCGCTGCTTCATGCCGCCGGAAAGGGTGGCGGGATAGTGGCCGCCGAAGCCGGCGAGGCCGACCTTGTCGATCCATCGGTTGGCCCGGTCGTCGCCGTCGGTCCGGGCGACTCCGGCGGCGTCGAGGCCGAGGCGCACGTTGGCGGTGACGGTGCGCCACGGGAGGATGCTGTACTCCTGGAAGACGACCGAGCACAGGGTGCGGTCCCGCTGCTCGTGGTCGATCTCGATCGTTCCGGCCGACGGCCGGATGAGCCCGGCGATCATGCGCAGCAGGGTCGACTTGCCGCAGCCCGAGGGGCCGACGAGGGAGACGAATTCGTTGCGGCCGAGTTCGAGGTCGAAACCCTCGAGGGCGGTGGTCGCCGAGGAGGCGCCGTGGAACACCCGTTCCACGCCCTCGACCCGAACCTTGGCGTCCCGTCCGCCGCCGTCGACTCGTCGGCTGGTGTCGTCGAGCACGATGTCGCTCATTTCGCTGTCACGTCCTTCCATCACTCCCGCCCGCCCCGAATGGGCGGGCCGGTGGCGATCGCCACCGGCCCGCAGGGGGGAACTGTCGGATCAGCCGCAGGCGGCGGCGATCTCCCCGAAGCTGGCGTCGATGAGGTCCTCACCAGCGATCGGCGTGTCGTACTCGAGGAATCCCTGGTCCATCATCAGGCCCTGCAGGGTGTCGAGGTACTCGGCACCGCCATCGAGGCTGTTGGTGGCGTCGTAACCCAACGGCAGGGCCGCCATGATCTCCTCGGGCGTCGAGTCGAAGGCGTCGGCCAGGTAGGCGGCCGTCTGCTCGTCGAGGAGGTGGTCCGGACCGGTGAGCCCCTCGTCGATCGTCTCGCCGACGACCTTGAGGAAGTTCACCAACACCTGGGGCCGCTCGAGCAGTCGAGGACCGGCGACCAGGCCGCTGCCGTTGACGCCCGGCGGGTAGGTGGCGAAGAAGCGCAGGTCGGGGTTGTCCTCGGCCTGCTGCCAGATCGGGTCGGACAGCCAGCCGCCGGAGATCGCTCCGTTCTCGAGGGCGACGAGCACGTCGGTCCCCGAGAGCTGGGTGAGCTCGATGTCGCCGAGCGACATGCCGGCCGGCTCGAGGGCCTTGGCCAGGATCAGACCGCCGGCACCGGTGCCGCCGGTCGGCGACCCGAAGGTGGCGCCGCGCAGGGCCTCGATGTCGGGGGCGTCCTCGGTGCCGGCGTCCTCGACCCGCACCCAGTAGCCCTCCTTGGAGTCTTCGTTCGAGTAGTAGCCGGGCATGACCCACTGCAGCTCGACGCCGGAGTCGTAGGCGTTGAAATGGCCCACGCTGTAGGAGGTGAGCGAACCGTCGATCCGGCCCTGTCCGATCGGGGCGAGTGCCTCGCTCGAGTTGAGCGGCTCGATGGTGACGTTGAGGTTGGCGGCCTCGAAGTTGCCGTTCTCGATGGCGAGGAACACCGGCGCGAACGCCAGGATGTTGCGCGACAGGCCGAGCGTGACGTCTTCCATCTGTTCGAGCGGCGCGCACTCGGCTGGCACATCGGCCGCCGCCTCGTCGGCGCCGGCGTCGGTGTCGGCGTCGCCGTCGGTGTCGGTGTCGGTGTCGGCGTCGCCCTCGGCGTCGTCGGTCGACTCGGCGGTGGTCGCCTCGGTCGCCTCGGTGTCGTCGGTCGCCGCGGCGTCCCCGTCGCTCGACCCGCCGCAGCCGGCCGCGAGCATCGCAGCGACCGCCAGCAGGGTCATCACCCGTTGCAGAGAGTTCTTCATCCCCTCATCCCCTTTGGAGTTTCTATTCAGTCGCACTTCCTTCGACTGAATGAAAGATAGCGATGAGCCATCGGTCACGCAACTCGAAGGTGGTTTGTCGTTCAGCCGCGGCCGAGCACGAGCGTTGCTGCGGCTGCGAACATGCCGCCGACGCCCTGCACGAGGCTCACCTCGGCGTCGGCCACCTGGGCCGGCGCCCGGCCCTGCAGCTGGCGCACGCTCTCCTGGATGGCGAACATGCCGTACATACCGGTGTGGGTGTAGGAGAGGCCGCCGCCGTTGGTGTTCATCGGCAGCGAGCCGCCCGGCGACGTCGCGCCGCCCTCGATGAAGGCGCCGGCCTCGCCACGCCCGACGAACCCGAGGTCCTCGAGCCCGTAGAGCGGGAGGTGAGCGAAGGCGTCGTAGATCATCAGGTGATCGATGTCGTCGGGCCCGAGGCCCGACGAGGCGAAGGCGTCGGCGCTCGATCGGCGGAACCCGAGCGAGCGGGTGACGTCGGCCATCATCGACACACAGGGAGCGTCGAGGGCTTCGCCGGTGCCGAGCACCGTCACCGGACGGTGCTCGAGATCGAGGTCACGGGCGCGGTCCTCGGTCGTCAGCACCAGCGCGCCGCCGCCGTCGGTCCGCAGACAACACTCGAGGAGGTGGAAGGGGTCGGCCACCATCGGCGACGACATCACGTCCTCGACCGTGACCAGGTCGCGCATCGCCGCTCGAGGTGAGCGAGACGACCAGCGTCGCTGGGCGACGGCGACCGACGCGAGCTGTTCGCGGGTGGTGCCGGTCTCGTGGAGGAAGCGCAGCGCCGGCAGGGTGAACGCGGTCGGCGGACCGATCGTGCCGTAGGGCCGCTCGAACTGGCCGGCCGGCGACGCCGGGTCGACCGAACGGCGGGGTTGCCCCACCCCCGAACGGCCCGACTCGCCGTGGGCGACCACGACGACCGAACACAGACCCTGTTGCAGTGCCGCCATCGCGTGGCGCACGTGGATCAGGTAGGAGCAGCCGCCGACGTTGGTGCCGTCGTACCAGCGGGGCTGGATACCGACGTAGTGCGCGATCTCGATCGGCGAGAGCTTGGCCGTCGCGAGGCCGTCGACATCCGAGATCGTGAGACCGGCGTCGGCCAGTGCGTTGCGGATCGCCTGGGCGTGGAGTTCGGCGGCCGAGACGTCGGGTTGCTTGCCGAGCTGGTCGCTCTCGGCCGAGCCGACGATGACGACGCGTGGATCGGTGGCATTCATGCGGCGACCTCCACCGGCGCGAAGACGGGCACGGCCTGGTCACCGCGCGGTTCGAACGCGACCTCGAGCTCGAGATCGAGTGGGAGGGCTGCCGGGTCGGCGGCCACGCCGACGAGGTTCGACATCATGCGGACCCCTTCGTCGAGCTCGACCAGGGCGATCACGAACGGTTCGGACGACCCCCAGCCGGGCGGCGGCCGGTGGCTGATCACGTAGGAGACCAGGCGGGCTCGGCCCGACAGCTCGGTCCACGTCGTCGGGCCGGCACAGCCGGGACAGCACGGGCGGGGTGGGAACACGACCCGGGCGCACGGCTCACAGCGGGGCAGGACCAGCCGGCCGTCGAGCGTGCCCGCCCAGTAGGGGACGGTCTCGGGGGTCGGGACCGGGGCAGGGCGGTCGGTCATGCCACCGCCCCCGACAGATCCGCGTTGGCCCGGGCGCGGGCGACGTAGCCCGACAGGACCTCGCCGACCTCGATCGGGTCGGCGACCGGGGCCCCGCACTCGCCGGCGATCCAGCCCTCGGCCAACCCGAGGCGTCGGCCCGACGACAGCACCACGCGTCCGTTCACCGCGGCGGAGTCGACCGATGCCAGCCACGTGACGACCGCGGCCACCCAGTCCGGCGACCGCTCGGCCCGCTGTTGCTCGGTGAGTTCCTCGCCCCGCAGCCCTTCGGTCATCCGGGTGAGGGCGCCGGGGGAGATCGCGTTGGCGGTCACCCCCAGCTTGGCGAGCTCCATCGAGGCGACCAGGGTGAAGGCGGCGACACCGGCCTTGGCCGCGGCGTAGTTGGCCTGGCCGAAGTTACCGAACAGGCCCGACACCGAGGTCGTGTTGATCAGGCGGGCCGACAGCTCCTCGCCCGCGGCGGCGCGCGCCTTCCAGTGGGCTGCGGCGAAGCGGGTGGTGGCGAACGTGCCCTTGAGGTGGACCCGCACGACGTCGTCCCAGTCGCTCTCCTCGAGCTTGACGATGGTGCGGTCGCGCAGGATGCCGGCGTTGTTGACCAGGACGTCGAGGCACCCGAACGCGTCGACCGCGGTGTCGACCAGGGCGGCGGCGCCGTCCCAGGTGGTGATGTCGTCGGTGTGGGCCACGGCCTCGCCGCCGGCGGCCCGGATCTCCTCGACGACGGCGTGGGCCGGATCGCTCGACGCCCCGTCGCCGCGGACCGAGCCGCCGATGTCGTTCACGACGACCTTGGCGCCGTGGGCGGCCAGCATCCGGGCGTAGGCCCGCCCGAGGCCGTTGCCGGCGCCGGTGACGGCGCAGACGCGTCCGGCGCAGAGAGGTTTGGTCGGGTTCATCGCTTGCTCCTTTTGGTTGGGGGTTCGGGTTCGCGCGGGAGGCCGAGCACTCGCTCGCCGACGAGGTTCTTCAACACCTCGGTGGTGCCGCCGGCGATGCCCGACGAGGGGGCCTGCACCACCGGCAGGGCCCAGGGGCCGAGCAGTTCGGGTCCGGCCCATGCCGCGGTGTGGGGGCCGGCGATGGCGGCGGCCACGGCCGCCAGCTCGAGGTTGCGGCGGGTGATCGCCAGCTTGGGGAGGGAGCCGATCGGTCCGGCGCCCTCGCGAGCGAGCCGCTGCTTGGTCGAGGCGGCCAACAGGGTGGCGACCCGCTCGGCGACCACGGCCCGGGCGACCAGGTCGCGCACCTTCGGGTCGCCGGCGGCTCCCCGGTCGCGGGCCAGGGCGATCACGTCGTCGGCCGCGACGACGCCGGGCCGGCGACCCCCGGCGGCCCCGATGCCGGCCCGTTCGTGCATGAGGGTGGTGCGGGCGACCTTCCAACCGCCGCCGAGGGAGCCGACCAGGCCGTGGTGGGGCACGAAGGCGTCGTCGAGGAAGACCTCGTTGAAGTTGGTGGCACCGGTGATCTGGCGAAGCGGTCGCACCTCGACGCCGGGCTGGTCCATGCGGAGGATGAAGACGCTGAGGCCGCCGTGCTTCGACGCCTCGGGTTCGGTGCGGGCGAGGAGGAGGCCGTAGTCGCTGTGGTGGGCCCCCGAGGTCCACACCTTCTGCCCCGTGACCCGCCACCCGCCTTCGTCGTCGACGGCCACGGCCGACGCCGAGGCGAGATCGCTCCCCGCGCCCGGCTCGGAGAACAGCTCGCACCAGATCTCGTCGGCCCGCAGCATCGGCGGCAGGTAGCGGGCGCGCTGTTCCTCGGTCCCCCACTCGAGCAGGGTCGGGCCGATGAACCCGACGCCGATCAGGAAGGTCGGCGGCACCGCGAACGCTCGCGCCACCTCGTCGACCGTCCGCTGGGCCGTGGGGTCGAGGC
>JBPEXC010000276.1:0-3004 GCA_052032035.1 Acidimicrobiales bacterium
CCGTCCACCTGCCGGGCCACACCGCCGGCCACAGCGGCTTCCGGATCGACGGCGGCGTGTTCTTCTGCTCCGACGTCGACCTCACCGGGTTCGGCCCCTACTACGGCGACACCTGGAGCGACCTCGACCAGTTCGAGGCCAGCATCGAGAAGCTCCGCCACGAGGAGGCCGACGTCTACGTGACGTTCCACCACAAGGGTGTGATCGAGGGGCGAGCCGACTTCCTGGAGCGGCTCGACGCCTTCGGGGCGGTGATCGACCGTCGCCACACGGCGATGCTCGACCACCTGAGCGAGCCCCGCTCGGTCGACGACCTCGTCGCCCACCGCTTCGTCTACCGGCCCCACGTCGACGGCCCGTTCACCGAGAACGTCGAGCGTCGCACGGCCGAACTCCACCTGGTCCGCATGCTCGACCGGGGCGAGGCGACCGCCACCGACGACGGGAGGTACGTCCGTGTCTGAGACCCCCACCCCCTCCGCTCCGGCGACGCCGGTGCGACGGATCCACGTGTTCGGCGAGCGCTGGCTCGACCACGTGAGCGACGAGCTGATGGCTCGCTTCGACGGGCGGGAGTTCGTCGTCCTGCCCGACAACGACGCGTTCATCGACGCCGTCGGCGAGATCGAGGTGCTCGCCGGGTTCGGGATGGACAGCACCCACTGGGCCGAGGCCACCGACCTGCGGATGGTGCAGTGGTTCGGCGCCGGGGTCGACCAGCTGCTCGCCGCTCCCGACCTGGCCGACGACGTCGTGATCGCCAACGCGTCGGGCACCCACGAGCCGGCGCTGCCCGAGTTCGTCCTCGCGTCGCTGTTCGCCCTCGCCTACCGCTTCCCGCTGATCCTGGAGCGCCAGGCCAGCCACACCTGGCGACAGGACTTCCCGAACCCGCCGCTGCAGGGCCGCACGGTGTGCATCGTCGGCCTGGGCACGATCGGCGCGTCGGTCGCCCGTCGCTGCGTGGCCCTCGGCATGCGGGTGGTCGGCGTCCGCCACAGCGGCGAGCCCGTCGACGGCGTCGACCTCGTCGTCACCCCGGACCGGATCGGCGAGGTCGTCGACGGCGCCGACGCCCTGGTGGCGATCGCGCCGCTCACCCCCGAGACCGAGGGGATGCTCGGCCGAGCCGAGCTCGAGGCGCTGGCCCCCGGGGCGTTGGTCGTCGACGTCGGCCGCGGCGGCATCCTCGATCTCGACGCCCTCACCGACCTGCTGGCCACCGGGCATCTCGCCGGCGCGGTCGTCGACGTGTTCCCCGTGGAACCCCTGCCGACCGACAGCCCGTTGTGGGACGCCGACGGTCTGATCGTCACCACCCACCTGGCCGGACTGTCGAAGGACTACACCGAGCGACTGTTCACGATCCTGGCCGACTCGGTCGACGCCCTCGACGCCGGCGAGGATCCCCCGGCCAAGGTCGACCGCGTCCGCGGCTACTGACCGGAGCGCCTCGGACGGGGCCGCTCAGACGCCGGTGGCGACGAGCTCGCGCAGTTCCCGCAGCTGGGCGGCCGAACCGAGGGCGATGATCACCTCGTCGGCCTCGATGGCGGTGTCGGGCTTCGGGTTGGTGTGGTAGCGGCCGTTGTTGATCCGGATCGCGATGATCAGGGGTCGCTCGCCGCTCGGGAACCGCAGGTCGCGCAGCGCCCGGCCGACCATCGGCGAGTTCGCCGGCACCCGGATCTCGTGGATCGCCACGTCGTGGGAGTCGTCGTGGAGGACCTCGTCCATGAACTCGGCCACCGTCGGTTGGATGGCGAGGGCGCCCATCCGTGAGCCGCCGATCTCGTGGGGGTTCACCACGCGATTGGCGCCGGCCTGGAAGAACTTCGGTTCGTTCTTCTGGTCGCTGGTGCGGGCGACGATGAACAGGTCGGGCCGCATCGATCGGGCCGACAGGCACACGAACAGGTTGTCGGCGTCGTGGCTGAGCGCCGCGATCAGCATCTGGGCCCGGTCGATGCCTGCCTGGCGCAACACCGCGTCGTCGGTCGCCTCGCCCATCACGATCGCGTGGTGGGAGACGTCGTCGCTCGGATCGCGGTCGATCACCACGATGTCCTTGCGGTGCTTCTCGATGTAGTGGGCGATCGAGTGACCCATCCGGCCCCAGCCGGCGATGATCACATGGTCCTCGAACTCCTCGATGTCACGCAACATGCGCCGTCTCCGCAATTCGTCGTTGAGGCTGCCTTCGATGATCGAGTCGACCAACACACCGAACGTGTAGAGCACAGCGCCCGTTCCGGCGACCGTCAACCCCAACGTGATCGCCCGGTAGGCCGCGAGCCGTTCCTCGGGCACGCCGATCTCGCTGAACCCGACCGTCGTGATCGTGATCACCGTCTGGTAGAGGGCGTCGAAGGGTGCGAGCCCGATCGCCATGTAGCCGACGATGCCCAGCAGCACGATGAAGATGACCGAGCCCACGCCGACGCGCACGCGTTCCCACGGGTCGCGCTCGCGGCGACGCTGCCACCGAGGGGCGGCGACACGGCTGTTGCGCCGTTCTCGGAGTGGGCCCTGGAACTTCATCGTCGTGCAAGTGTGGCCGACGTCAACGCCCGAGGGCGGCCAACTCGTCCGGGGTGAGGCAGGCGCCGAGCGACACCGCCACCTCGAGTTCGACGAGGCGGGCCTTGTCCGGGTCGTCGGACGCGCCGGTGAGGTTGCCCCGGAGCAGGGCGACCACGAGATCGGCGTCGAAGGCGTCGGCGGCGCACTCGATCGACGGTTCCGACGCCCCGCCCGAGATCACGCCCAACGACGCCTGGGCGATCACGTCGGGGCCGGCGCAATCGGTGGTCGCTCGCGCCAGGGCGTCGGCCACCTCGATCGACAGCTCGTCGCCGCCGCCGAGGGTGGCCAGCACCTCGTCACCGAGCTCGCCGACGGTGCAGTCGAGGGCCGCGTCGTCGAGGGCGACCCCGGCCGCCGCCATCCGGGCCGCCACCGCCTGCCGGTCGACGGGGTCGGCGCCGTCGTCGTCGCCGGTGCA
>JBPEXC010000277.1:0-10159 GCA_052032035.1 Acidimicrobiales bacterium
GCCGTCCTCGACGCTCGGCGCGGGCGAGCCGTCGTCGAGCATCGACAGGGTGGAGATCGTCCAGGAGTTCTCGGGCATGCGCACCCCGAACACGCTGAACGCCAGGGCGAACACGACGATCGCCTGGGCGAAGTGCATCAGCGAACCGGCGGTGATCACCAGCATGCGGCGCGGGTAGGTGGCGTTGCGGTAGGCCCGCGGCTCATCGGCGGGATCGACCGGGTCGAGGTTGTTCATCCCGATGATGCGGACGAAGGCGCCGGCGGGGATGGCCTTGAGGCCGTACTCGGTCTCGCCACGGCGGAACGAGAAGATCGTGGGCCCGAACCCGAGGAAGAACTGGGTGGCCTTCATCCCCGTCCAGCGGGCGGTGAGGAAGTGCCCCAGCTCGTGGAGGAAGATCATGAAGACCAGGGCCAACACGAACAGCAGGTAGGTCGGCCCCAGCCAGCCCAGGAAGGCGAAGAAGCCGAGGAGCACGACGAGCAGGGCCGGGTTGGTCTCACCGTCGCCGGCGTCGCCCCCCGAGTCGCTGGTGAGCAGCGCGGCGCCCCGCGGCAGTTCGTCGGGGGCGGTCGGCTCGTCGGAGTGTGGGGCGAGGGTCATGTGGTGGTTCTCTACGGAGGCGTCATCTCGGCGATCACGGACTCGGCGTGAGCCCTCGCCTGGCGGTCTCCTTCGAGAACGCCGTCGAGTGTGGTTCCTGTTCCACCATCATGGCGTGAAAGGACCGCATGGTTGGTGTCGGCAATATCGACCCAACGAATTCGGCCCTTGAGGAAGGCATCGACCGCCACCTCGTTGGCGGCGCTCAGCCACGCCGGGGCGGTGCCCCCGATCCGACCGGCCTCGAAGGCCAGTTCGAGGCACGGGAAGTTGGCCGTGTCGGGTCGTTCGAAGGTGAGGGTGCCGGCCGCAGCGAGATCGGGGCCACCCCAGTCGACCCGGCCGTAGTCGACCGGCGCCCGCTCGGGGTGGGCCATCGCGTAGACGATCGGGAGTCGCATGTCGGGTGTGGAGAGCTGGGCGATCGTGGCACCGTCGGTGTAGGTCACCATCGAGTGCACGATCGACTGGGGGTGGACGACCACGTCGATCTCGTCGAAGCCGATGCCGTAGCCGCCCTCGGGTGCGGGGTGGCCGAACAGTTCGTGGGCCTCGATCACCTCGAGGCCCTTGTTCATCAACGTGGAGGAGTCGACGGTGATCTTGGGGCCCATCGCCCA
Organism: Acidimicrobiales bacterium; assembly: GCA_052032035.1. Lineage (GTDB taxonomy): Bacteria > Actinomycetota > Acidimicrobiia > Acidimicrobiales > SZUA-35 > JAWSVN01. Next base: position 1,227 of record JBPEXC010000277.1, read on the forward strand.
GGTCGGGTGGGCCAGGGCCTCCTCGACCTTCACGGCCTCGAGGTCGGCTCGGCCCTTGCCCCGGAACGGACCGCCCGACGCCGTCAACTGCAGGCGGGCCACGCCGCGCCCGCCGGGGGCGAGGCCGGCCAGGCACATGTGGAGGGCGGCGTGTTCGGAGTCGACGGGCACCAGCTCGGCCCCCGGCGTGCGGCGAGCGGCCTGCACCACCGGCCCGGCTGCGATCAGCGACTCCTTGTTGGCCAGTGCGAGGCGGCGCCCCGATTCGAGGGCGGCGAGGGTGACCGGCAGACCGGCGAACCCGACGACACCGTTGACGGTGACGTCGGCCCGGCGCGCGCACTCGGCCAGACCGTCCGCGCCGGCACCGACCTCGATCGAGGCGTCGAGCCGCTCGCGCAGTTCCGCGGCCCGGGTGTCGTCGCCGATCGCCACGAACTCGGGACGCACCGCCTCGGCCTGGGTCACCAGGTCGTCGAGGGATCGGCCGGCGGCGAGGGCGGTGACCCGATAGCGGTCGGGGTCGTCGGCGACGACCTCGAGGGTCTGGGTGCCGATCGAGCCGGTGCTGCCGACGACGGCGATCGTGCGGGGTGACGACACGGCGGCCCGTCAGCCGATGAGATCGAGCAGTCGGGCCAGGTAGTAGGCGCCCGGGAGCACGAACAGCAGACCGTCGATGCGGTCGAGCACGCCGCCGTGCCCGGGCAGCAGGGTGCCCATGTCCTTCACGCCCAGGTCGCGCTTGACCATCGACTCGACCAGGTCGCCGAGCGGGCACAGCACGCCGACGACGAGCCCGAGGTAGAGGGCGTGGGTCCAGGTGCCGGAGAACGCCGAGATCTCGAGCAGGTAGACGACGAAGGCGCCGGCGACGGCGCCGACGACCCCGGTGACCGTGCCCTCCCAGGTCTTGCTGGGGCTGGCCGGGTGGAACGGGGTGCGCCCGAACGACCGGCCGCCGGCGTAGGCCAGGGTGTCGCAGAAGACGGCGGGGATGGCGGCCGCCAGCAGGTACTGGGTGCCGTCGGTGGCCAACAGCAGCAGCGACGCGAACGACGCCAGGCCCGCCACCCACGACGTGCCGAGCAGGGTGAGACCGAGGTTGAGCGCCGGCCGTTCCCGGTCGGCGCCGACGATGTACCAGAGCGCGCCGAACACGACGACCATGGCGCTGACCAGCATGAAGCCGGCCTCTCCCCGGTGGTAGACCGCGAGGGGCATCGCCACAGCGGCGGTGAGGCCGAGCAGGTTGGCGGGCCGGAGGCCGACCCGACGCATCGACACGAAAAGTTCGGTGATCCCGGCGGCGGCCAGGGCCACGACCAGGGCGAGGGTGGTGACGTTGCCGAGCCAGATCGCCAGCAACGCCAGCCCCGCCACGATCACGCCGACCAGGATCGCCTGGGGCACGTTGCGGCCGCCGTCGTCGCCGGGTTCGACCGCAGCGGCGGGCGCGGGGGCCGGACCGACCCGCTGGGGGGCGCCGGCGGCCGGGGCGTCGGGCAGGTCGGCGTCGTTGATCGTGATGCGGCGGGCGATGCCCGAGGTGAGGTCGCGAGCGTCGTCGCCGAGCACCTGGGACAGGTCGTCGGCCGAGCCGTCGTCGGGGCCCTCGCCCTTCCAGGTCGGGCCGCCGGTGTCGTAGTCGTCGATCGCACCGACGAGGGGGATCTGACCGGTGGGCGGATCGGTCCAGGCCGGGAGGCCGCCGTTCTCACCGGTCGCCGGACCGGTGACGGGGATGTCGGCCGGGAGGTCGGTCGCCGGGAGGTCGGGGGACGCGCCGGCGTCGCGCTCCGACTCGGGCAGGAGCTCGTAGATGGCGGCGAGGTCGGCCCGCTCGTCCTCGAACTCGTCGTCGTCGACGTCGCCCTCACCGAGGGGTTCCTCGATCACCTCGAGGTCGAGGTCGTCGGGATCGGTGGTGTCGGTCTCATCCAGGGCCGTGTCATCCAGGGCCCTGTCATCCAGGGCCCTGTCATCCCGGGCGGCAGCATCGTCGGAGGGCGGACCGGCATCGACGTCGACGATCGGCACGAACCGGCTGTCGTCGAGATCGGGCGGCGGCTCGAAGAGGTCGAAGATGCTCGCCCCTCGTGTGCCCTCGCCCCCGTCGCCGACCGCGGTGGGGTCGTCGCTGTCGACGCCGGTGCCGGTCTCGTTCTCGTCGTTCACCCGTAGTTCTCCCTGTTACGCAACCGCCGTGTGCGAGCTGACCGGGACCGCGCTCCCGATCGAAGGCTCAGACCTCCAGCAGCTCCGCTTCCTTCTCCGAGAGGGCGGCGTCGACCTCGGACTCGGCCGACTGGGTCAGCTTGTCGAGGTCCTTCTCCGCCCGCGCCAGCTCGTCGGACGAGAGTTGCCCGTCCTTTTCCGCCGCCTCGAGTTCCTTGCGACCGTCGCGCCGGACGTTGCGGATCGCGATCCGGCCGTCCTCGGCCAGGCCGCGCACGACGCGGACCAGGTCCTTGCGCCGCTCCTCGGTGAGGGGCGGGAAGTTGAGGCGGATCGCCCGGCCGTCGTTGGAGGGGGCGAGACCCAGGTCGCTCGACCGGATCGCCTTCTCGATCGCCTCGAGCGTCGCCGGGTCGTGCGGCGTCACCAGCAGCTGGCGAGCCTCGGGCACCGAGATCGACGCGAGCTCGATGATGCGCATCTCCACGCCGTAGGCCTCGGCCACCAGCCGCTCGACGAGCTGCGGGGCGGCCCGGCCGCTCCGGATCGACGAGAACTCGTGGCGGGCGTGCCCCACGGCCTTGTCCATCCGCTCCTTGGCGTCGTCGAGGACGAGTTCGATCATCTCGCTCATTCGACCAGCGTACCGATCGTCTCACCCTGGAGCAGGCTTCTGAGGTTGCCCTCGCCCATCAGGTCGAACACCACGATCGGCATGTCGTTCTCCATGCAGTGGGTGATCGCGGTCGAGTCCATCACCCGCAGGTTCTCGTTGAGGACGTCGAGGTAGCTGAGGTTGTCGATCTTCTCGGCCGAGTCGTCGGTGCGGGGGTCGGCCGTGTAGATCCCGTCCACTCCGCCGTGGGTGCCCTTGAGCAGCACCTCGGCCTCGATCTCGACCGCTCGCAGCGCGGCGGTGGTGTCGGTGGTGAAGAACGGGTTGCCGGTGCCGGCGGCGAAGATCACCACGCGGCCCTTCTCGAGGTGGCGGATCGCCCGGCGGCGGATGTACTCCTCGGCCACCTGGGGCATCGCGATCGCCGACTGCACCCGGGTCGGGATGCCCTTCTGCTCGAGCACGTCCTGCAGGGCGAGGGCGTTCATCACGGTGGCGAGCATGCCCATGTAGTCGGCCTGGGCCCGGTCGAGGCCGCCCTCGGCGCCGGAGATACCGCGCCAGATGTTGCCGCCGCCCACGACGACGGCCACCTGCACGTCGAGCTCGTTGCGGGCCTCGACGATGTCGTCGGCGATGCGGGACAGGGTGGGCCCGTCGAGCCCGAAGGGCTTGCCGCCGGCGAAGGCCTCGCCGGACAGCTTGAGCAGGATGCGGTGCCACTTCACCTCGGTGGGGCCGCCCGCCTCGCCTGCCGTCGTTCCGCCGTCGGTGTTCGGTCCGCTCACGATGTCCGCGCTCCTCGTTCCGGCCTGTCGGTGCCACCCGCGCGTCGCCGGACGCGCACGGGCTCCGGGGAGACTATCCCCGGAGCCCGTTCGTGATCCGGTGGCGGGCAAATCGCCCACCACAGCGAATGCGGTTGGTCTCGACGACCTGTCGGCGGAGCTGACGATCCGACCTGACTAGCCGAGCTGACGCATCAACCGATCATCGCGAGCACGAAGCGGGAGATCGAGCCGTCGCCGATCTTCTGCGCCACGGTCTCCTTCTCGCCGAAGACGCCCTGCTCGAGGAGCACCTGGTCGCCGAACCAGGCGTTGAGCCGGCCCTCGACGATCTTGTCCCAGGCCTGCTCGGGCTTGCCTTCCTTCTTGGTGATCTCGAGGAGCACGGCGCGCTCCTTCTCGATGTCCTCGGCCGACACCTCGTCGCGAGACAGGTAGGTCGGCTTGGCGAAGGCGATGTGGAGGGCGATCTCGTGGAGGGTCTCGGCGTCGACGCCGGTCGCCTCGATGAGCACACCGGCTCGGCCGCCGCCGTGGAGGTAGGCGTCGATCGTGGCGCCCTCGGGGGTGAGGAACTGGGCGACGGTGCCGACCTCGATGTTCTCCTTGACGGTGAGCTTGAGGTCCTCGAGCTCGGCCTCCTTCGAGGCGACGGCCTCGGGGCCGCCGGCGAGCACGGCGTCGGCGAGATCCTGGGCCAGCTGCTGGAAGTCCTCGGACTTGGCCGAGAAATCGGTCTCCGACTTGAGCTGCACCAGGGCGGCGCCGGCGTCGGAGGCAGCGATGGCGACGACGCCCTCGTTGTTCTCCCGCTCGGCCCGGGTGCTGGCCTTGGCCAGACCCTTCTCGCGCAGGATGTTGGTGGCGGCCTCCATGTCGCCCTCGGCTTCGGTGAGGGCCTTCTTGGCGTCCATCATCCCGGCGCCCGTGGCCTTCCGGAGTTCCTGGACGTCCTTCGCGCTGAAATCAGCCATCGTGTGATCGCTTTCGTTCGAAGTGGGTGTGGGGGTGGATCAGGACTCGGCCGTCTCGGCGCCGTCGTCGGCGGCCGGAGCGTCAGCGGCAGCGTCGGCCTCGGGGGCCGGCGTCTCGGCGGCGGCCTCGGCGGCCGGCGCCTCCTCGGCAGCAGCCTCCTCGGCGGCGGCCTTCTCGGCAGCGGCCTGCTGCGCGGCGGCCACGCGGGCCTCGCGCTCGGCGGCGGCGGCCTGGGCCTGGCGGCGGGCCTCGGCCTGCTCGCGGGCGATGGCGGCCTCCTGCTCGGGCGAGCGCTCGGCGGGAGCGTCCGGCACACCGTGCTTCTGGGCGTACATGATCTTGCCCTCGGCCACGGCCTCGGCGATCACGCGGGTCATCAGCTCGGCCGAGCGGATGGCGTCGTCGTTGCCCGGGATCGGGTAGGTGATCAGGTCGGGGTCGCAGTTGGTGTCGACCACGGCCACGATCGGGATGCCGAGCTTGCGGGCCTCGGTGACGGCGATGTGCTCCTTGATCGTGTCCATCACGAACACGACCGACGGCTGCTTGCCCATCGTCTTGATACCGCCGATGTTGCGCTCGAGCTTGGCCAGCTCACGGGTGTAGCGCAGCGCTTCCTTCTTCGGCATCTGGTCGAGCTCGCCCGAGTACTTCATGCGCTCGTACTCGAGCATCTTGGCGACCCGCTTGGAGATCGTCTGGTAGTTGGTGAGCATGCCGCCGAGCCAACGCTGGTCGACGTAGGGCTGACCGACGCTGCGGGCGTGGGTGCGGATCGGCTCCTGGGCCTGCTTCTTGGTGCCCACGAAGAGCACGCTGCCGCCCTCGGCGACACTGTCGCGCACGAAGGTGTAGGCCTTCTCGATCCGGGACAGGGTCTGCTCGAGGTCGATGATGTAGATGCCGCCCCGCTCGCCGTGGATGAAGCGCTTCATCTTCGGGTTCCAACGGCGGGTCTGGTGGCCGAAATGGACACCGGAATCGAGCAGCTGCTTCATGGTGACGACAGCAGTCATGGTTTTCTCCTTCGGTTGAACGAACCCCGGCCCGGCGCCGTGTGGCGACCGTGGATGAGCGGGCTGGGGCGATGACACTCGACCGTGACGCCGGCGTCGGACCGGACGGAACGACACGGCAGGATGGCCTGCCAGGCAGCACGGTGGACCGGACTCTCCGGACCAACCCCGCAGGCTAGCGGCGACCGCCGCCCGCCCCACATGCCGAATGGGTGGCGACTTCCGGCCGACACTGCGCGAATGACCGCCGTTGCGTCTCGACCCTCCCCGCCCGGCCGGCTCGCCTCACTGGTGGCCGTGCTGCCCACCGGCGCGTCGATCAGCGCCGAACAGTTCGCCGCCCGCCACCGGGCGATCACGGCGATCACGATGGCCCATGCCCCGGCCCTGTTCGTGATCGGCGTGATCGGCAACTACAGCTGGTGGCACGCCCTCCTCGAGAGCGCGCCGCCCCTGGTCCTCGCCCTCTACGCCCGCCGCTCCCGGTCGTCGGTGCTGGCCTCGGTGTTGGCGTCGCTGGGGCTGGTGGTGGCCGCATCGATCCTGGTCCACTTCACGGCCGGCCTCATCGAGGCCCACTTCCACTGGTTCGTCGTGCTCTCGCTGATCGCGCTCTACGTCGACATCCGACCGTTCATCGCCGCCGTCGGCTACATCGCCGTGCACCACGCGATCACCAGCATCTACGACCCGGCGTTGGTCTTCTCCCACGAGGCCGGGCAGGAGAACCCGTTCCTCTGGACGGGCATCCACGTCGTGTTCGTCGTGATGCTGATCGGTTCGATCGTCACCAACTGGATCATCTTCGAGGGTGAGGTCGCCAAGAGTCGCGACCTCCTCGATCACCAACGCAGCGCGCTCGAGCGCCGAGCCGCCGACGCCTCGGAGGTCGAGGTCGAGTCGGATCGGCTCAGCGGATCGTCGGGACGGATCGAGACGTCGATGGCGTCGATGACCGCGGCGGCCCACGACATCGCCCAGGCGACCATGACGGTGAGCGCCCTCGTCGACGAGGCGACCCGGTCGGCCGAGGACGCCCTCACGATGAGCGACGACGCGAAGGGTTCGGTCGGCCACCTCGCCGAGCAGAGCGCCCGGATCAGCGAGCTGGTCGAGGTGATCGCCGACATCGCGGCGCGCACCAACCTCCTGGCCCTCAACGCCTCGATCGAGGCCGCCCGGGCCGGCGAGGCCGGCAAGGGGTTCGCCGTCGTGGCCAACGAGGTGAAGGAACTCGCCTTCACCACCCGCAACGCCACCGATCAGATCGCGATCACCACCGAGGAGATCGCCCGACGGATGGCGACCTCGACCGAGGCGATCGACGCCGTGATGCTGCGGGTCGCCTCGATCGGCGAGACCCAGGGCAAGATCGGCTCGGAGATGCTCTGCCAGTCGGAGTCGGCCGAACGCCTCGGCTCCGAGGTCGACCAGTCGAACCAGGTCGTGGCCGAACTCGTCTCCGGCGTCCACCACCTCGGACAGCTGGTGGCACGCCGGAGCTGAGCCCGGTCAGGGCAGTTCGATCACCGTCACGACGCCGGTGTCGCCGTCGACCTCGATCGTCGCCCCGTCCGGGATGCGCTTCGTGGCGTCGGTCGCCGACACCACACACGGGATCCCGAGCTCACGGCTCACGATGATGGCGTGACTCAGGGCCGCGCCGACGTCGACGACGACGGCGCCGGCCGGCACGAACAGCGGCGTCCACGACGGGTCGGTGAGCGGTGCGACGAGGATGTCGCCCGGCTCGAGCGCCGTGGGGTCGTGGGAATCGAGCACCACCCGCGCCGTGCCCCGCATCGTGCCAGGGCAGCCCGGCATGCCCTGGATCCCGTCGCCCTGGTCGAGCACGATCACCTCGGCGGCGTCGCGGCGGGGGTAGGTCGACATGTCGGGCCGACCGCCGTGGAACAGGAACGGCTCCTGGAGCTGGGCCACCTCGGCCATCAGTTCGGCGCGGCGAGCCAGCTCGTCGGCCGACACCGCGTCGCCGCCGTGGACCAGCGCGATCAGTTCGGGGCGGGTGTGGAGACCGAAGTCGCGCAGGTCGTTCCAGGAGCCGTCGGCGACCCGACGGCGACCGAGCTCGTAGAGCGCGATGCGCATCTCCTGGACCAGCTTCACGCAGTTGGTCTTGGTCCGCTCACGGCCCGGCATGAACACCTTGACCGAGTTGAGGGCGGCGAGGAACTGGCCGTGGGTCTCGGCGTCGGCCTCGATCATGGCGGCGATCTCGGCGCCGATGCGCTCGCGGTCGGCGGCGCGGGATGCGTTCTGGTCCTCGGGCGCCTGCGAGGGGTCGGACACCCGCATGCGATCGATGGCGGCGAGGGCGAGATCGGGATCGGTCTCCCAGGTGGGCGAGCGCGACTCCCACTCGTTCGGACCCCGGCAGCCGTAGTGGTAGAGGAAGTCGTCGAACTGGGTGACGAAGGCGGCGGCGTCGCCGTCGCCGCCGGCCGCCGCGGCCCGGATACGGGCGTCGAGTCCGGCGTTGCCGGCCTCGAAGGCCGTGGTCAACGAGGCCGAGTCGGCGGCGAGGCGACCGAGCTTCCACATCGCCATCGACGGTGCGGCCGACTCGACGTCGCCGAGCCCGGCGAGCAGCTTGAGGGCGTCCTCGGGGCGACCGACGGCGGTGCACACCGCGGTGATGATGCCGACGGGCACCGTGGCCAGGAACGACACGAAGATGTGCTCTCCGAACAGCTTCTCGAAGTGCTCATCCGCGATCGCCATCGCGTAGTCGACGAGTTCGGTGTCGCCCATCGAGGAGAGGTCGGGACGGTTGGCCCGCAGGGCATCCACCTCGCGCTCCTGCTCGAGCACGTCGGGAAGGTTCGGCGTGGTGAGGACCCACCCGAACGTCTCGGCGATGCGCTCGGTGAGATCCGGGCGATCGAACCCCGGCTTCACCACGAACTCGGGCACGTCGGGATGGTCGCCGAAGAAGGTGTCGTCGATGTCCTTGGCACTCATGCCGGGACCGCGATGGCCCAACATGCGCAGCGCCGACGCGTTCAGGTAGGCGTAGCCCCCGGTCACGCCGAGGAAGACGCACTCGTCGGCCGGGAGCTCGTCGTGCTCGATGACCCCCATGCGGACGTACGCGTTGCGGAACCCCATCTCGGAACCGCCGAGACCGTTCTCGTTCTGGAAGTAGAAGAACGAGAGCGGGGCCACCGGGTCCGGGAACACCTCGCCCACGTTCGCCCTGGTGTAGAAGTCCCAGTCATCGTTCAGGTCGGTCTCGACCAACCACGTGTCGACCATCGTCGATCCCCCTGTCGTCTGTGCGAGGCCCGGATCCCCCTCGACCCGGACGGGGCGTCACCCTAGTGCACGTGTGACTATCGA
>JBPEXC010000278.1:0-9694 GCA_052032035.1 Acidimicrobiales bacterium
AGGATGCCCCCGCCGATCACCATCATCGGGAACCGGATCGGGAGCTCGGCGAGGTCGGGGATCATCTGGAGCACGGCCCCGACCGCCAACAGGGGCGACAACAACCCGACGAGGTAGATCGAGGTGAGGATCACCGACTTGGCGCCGCCGGCGAACACGCCGGGCAGCACGTCGCCGAAGCGCGGCCCCACCTCGGGCACCCACAACAGCGAGGTGGCGTAGCCGGCCAGCGCGCCGCCGGCGGCCGACACGACGTCGAGCCGGCGGATGATCGGGAACAGCAGCACCCCGGTGGCCACGGTGAAGACCACCCCGACGAAGAAGTCGCCGGGCAGCCCGATCACCCCGGCGTAGCGCAGCCACGCACACGACGCGAGCGACGCCCCGTAGCCCAACAACGCTGGCGTCGACTCCTGGCGGGCGGCCAGCGCCGCGCCGACCCCGGGGACGAACAGCACCAGCGACGCCGGCAGCAGCGCGGCGTCGAAGCCCTCGAACAGCAGGCGGATGATGTCGGCCATCACGCGCCCCCGTTGGCCAACAGCCAGGCCACGGTCGATTCGAGCACGTCGTCGTCGCCGCTGCCGACGTGGTTGTAGCGGACCTGTCCGTTGGCGTCGATCACGTAGGTCCGGGGCAGGAACGGTCGGTCACCCTGCCACGCGGCCAGGGCTCGTCCGCCCTCGTCGAGGGCGATCGGCCAGGTGATGCCGAGGGCATCGGCGGCCACGATCACGGCGCCGCTGCCCCGTTCGTGGTCGAAGCGCGGGCTGTGGACCGACACCACCTCGAGCCCGCCCGCCCCGTACTCGGTCCGCAGGGCGGCCAGGGTCGGCATCATGTCGATGCAGTCGTCGCAGTCGACCGCCCAGAACTGCACCACGGTCACCCGACCGCGAGCTGCGTCGAGGCTGCGGGCCTCGGTGTTGAGCCACCCGTCGACGTCGAGACCACCGGCCGGCCCGAGCACCGCGGGTGGCGCCTCGATGGCGACGACGGTCCCCGGCACCGGCACCACCGGCGACGGGAGCGCGTCGTCGGCGGTGAGGACCGACGCGGCGAGACCGAGCCCGGCGACCAGGCCGATGCCGGCGGCCCCCATGTGCGATCGGCTCATCGCCGGACCCGCGCCATCAGGCCACCGCGGGGGAGGGGCGCAGCATCGTGCGATGGGGGATGCCGTCCTCGTCGAACACCTCGCCGACGCCGACGAACCCGAACCGACCGTAGAAGTCCTGGAGGTGGGCCTGGGCGTCGAGCACTGCGGCGTCGTCGCCGATGCGCTCGATCGCGACCTCGAGCAGGGCGCTGCTCAGCCCGGACCCGCGGGCATCGGCGCGGGTGACGACCCGACCGATGCGGCGGCCGACGGTGTCGTCGAGGAGTCGCAGCGCGGCGGCGATGCCCTGGTCGTCGCTCATCCACACGTGTTCGGTGGTCGGCAGCAGGTCGCGCCCGTCGATCTCGTGGTAGGGGCAGTCCTGTTCGACGACGAAGATGTCGACGCGGAGTCGCAGCAGATCGTGGAGCTGACGGGCTGACAACTGGTCGCCGGCAACGACCGAGATCGGGAGGGTGCGCACCCCTCCAACCTACTGAACAGCGGGCCCCGGCCCGCGGCACGGAGCTGTCCGGCCCGGTACCGCCCGTGCGGCCTTGGTACCGCGGAGGGCGACGACGTAGCGTGACGCCATGGGACCTCTCGAGGGTGTGAACGTGATCGAACTGGCCGGGATCGGCCCCGGCCCCTTCTGCGCCATGATGCTGGCCGACATGGGGGCCAACGTCATCCGCGTGGAGCGTGCCTCCGCCGTGCGAGGAGGTGACCCGGCCACCCCGCCGCCCGACCCGCTCGCTCGCGGTCGTCGCTCGATCGGCGTCGACCTCAAGTCGCCCGAGGGCGTGGCCCTGGTCCTCGACCTCGTCGAGAAGGCCGACGTGCTGATGGAGGGCTTCCGTCCCGGGGTCACCGAGCGCATGGGCCTCGGCCCCGACGACTGTCTCGCCCGCAACCCGAAGCTGGTCTACGGCCGGATGACCGGCTGGGGTCAGGAAGGCCCCTACGCCCTCGCCGCCGGCCACGACATCAACTACATCGCCCTCGCCGGCGCCCTCGAGCCGATCGGTCGGGCCGGCGAGAAGCCGATCCCGCCGCTCAACCTCGTCGGCGACTTCGGCGGCGGTGGCATGTACCTCGCCTTCGGCATCGCGTGCGCCCTGTTCGAGGCCAGGCAGTCGGGCCAGGGTCAGGTGGTCGACGCCGCCATGGTCGACGGCGCAGCCTCGCTGATGAACATGTTCTGGGGCCTCAAGGCGATGGGGGTGTGGAACCCGGAGCGTGGCACCAACATGCTCGACACCGGCGCTCCGTTCTACGACGTCTACGAGTGCGCGGACGGCGGGTTCATCTCGCTGGGCAGTATCGAGCCGCAGTTCTACGCCGAGCTGCTGCGCCTCTCGGGCCTGGGCGACATGCCCGACTTCCCGCCGCAGAACGAGCGCTCGAAGTGGCCGGAGATGAAGCAGACGGTCGCCGAGGTGATCAAGACCAAGACCCGCGACGAGTGGTGCGAGATCATGGAGCACACCGACGTGTGCTTCGCTCCGGTGCTCAGCCCCGAGGAGTCGACCGAGCACCCCCACATGGTCGAGCGCGGCACCTTCATCGACGTCGCCGGCCAGACCCAGGCCGGCCCGGCGCCCCGGTTCAGCCGCACCTCGCCCGAGGTCGTGCGCCCGGCCGCCCACGCCGGCCAGCACACCGACGAGGTGCTGAGCGAGTTCGGCGTCGACGCCGACCGCCTCGCCGGCCTGCGCGACGCCGGCACGATCGCCTGAGGGTCGCGCCCCCTCCAACGCCGCGCCGCTGCCCTTCCATCACCGAGACGCCCGACGCCGGCCCGCCGGATCAGTTGCGGAGGTTCCAGGCCTCCCGCCAGCTGATCTGGCGGTCGGTGTGCATCACCGACCGGGTGTAGATCCGGGCTGCGAGCAACAGGATCAGCACCGCCATCGCCACCGCCCCGGCGAGGCCGAGCGCGACCTCCCAGGCGGCGATGTTGCCGATGGCGATCCGGCCCGGCAGGGCGAACGGGACGACGAAGGGCACCAGGGTGATCACCTTGGCCGCCGCCGAGTCGGGGCTGCCGGCGGCGATCACGCTGGCGATGTAGCCGAGCAGCACCAGCACCGTGACCGGGGTCATCGCCGTCTGGGCGTCCTCCTGCCGGCTGACGAGGGAGGCGCCGGCGGCGAACATCGAGCCGTAGAGGAGGTAGCCGATCAGGTAGCAGACGACGGCGGCCACGATCATCCACCCCGAGAACTCGGGGATGGCGTCGCTGCCAAGGATCTGGGCCGCCCCGACCAGCGACACGATGACGACCGCCATCTGGGCGAGGCCGGCGATGCCCGAACCGATCAGCTTGCCGACCAGCAGGTCACGGGAGGAGATCGACGACAGCAGGAGCTCGACGACCTTCGACGACTTCTCCTCCATCACGCTCATCATGATGAAGGCGCCGGTCATCTGGATCGTGATGAAGAGCACGACCACCGACGCGAAGGCCACGCCCTGGCGGGCCTCGCGGTCGGGGTCGACCTCGAGCTGGGCCATCGTCAAGGGCGCCGCGCCCACCATCGTGTCGGCGATGTCGGCGTCGCTGAGCCCGGCGGCCGAGAGGCCGTCGACGAGATTGGCCTGTTGCCAGGCGGGGGAGACCAGGCCGAGCAGGTCGGGGTCGTCGCGCTCGACGAGCAGCTCGGCGCCGTCGACGACCACCCCCTCGACCTCGCCGGCCTCGATGGCGGCCACCGCGTCGTCGCGGGTGTCGAACTCGGTGATCACGAGCGTGCCGTCGCTGAGTTCGACGATCTCGGTGAGGGCGGCGACGGCGGCCGGCGGGTTGTCGCCGAGGAGGCCGAGCTGGGTCTCGTCCTCGGGGGCGAAGACCCGGATCGCGGTCGCCCCGGCCAACACGATCAACACGGTGAGGCCGATGCTGACGCGGAACGCCCCGGACCGGAGTCGGGTGCGCAGTTCTCGTTCGATGACGATGCGGATCATCGGGCCACCTCCTCGAAGACCTCGGTGAGCGACGGGGGTTCGTAGGCGAAGGTCGACACCTCGCCGGTGGTGCGGGCGGTGGCGAGCAGGGACTCGAGCTCTCGGTCGTCCTCGACGGCGACGACCACCTCGCGGGTCGTGGCGACGAGGGGGTCACGGTCGGCGAACAGGTCGGCGAGCGGGGTGAGCGGCCGTTCGACCCGCATGCGCACGTGGCGCAGGCCGCTCGCCGTGCGCAGGCTCTCGATCGAGCCGGCGGCCCGGACCCGACCTTCGGCGATGATCACCACGTCCTCGCAGACCTTCTCCACCAGGTCGAGCTGATGGGAGCTGAACAGCACGGCGGTGCCGGCCCGGGCCAGGTTGCCCAGGAACCCCTGGAGGCGGGTGACCGCCAGCGGGTCGAGACCGTTGAACGGTTCGTCGAGCACGGCCAGCTCGGGTTGGTGCACGAGCGAGACGGCGAGCTGCACCCGCTGCTGGTTGCCGTGGCTGAGCTTCTCGAGCGGATCGCGCAACCGGTCGCCGAGCCCGAGCTCGCCCAACAGCTCGGCGGCGCGTTCGCCCGCGGCGGCCGGGGCGAGCCCCTTGAGGCGGGCGAAGTAGGTCACCTGCTCCACGATCGGCATCTTCGGGTAGAGGCCGCGCTGTTCGGGCATGTAGCCGAAGCGGCTCCGATGCTCGGCCTCGACCGGTCGGTCGTCCCAGGTGATCGTGCCGCCGTCGGGGTCGACGAGGCCGAAGATCGACCGCATCGTGGTCGACTTGCCGGCGCCGTTCGGGCCCAGGAACCCGACGATGCGCCCTCGCGGCACCGACAGGGTCACCCCGTCGGCGGCCACGACGTCGCCGAAGCGTTTCGTGAGATCGGTGATCTGCAACATGGGGACAGTCTGCGCGCCGGCGGGTCGCCTGTCGTCGGCGGCTCGGACGGAATCCGGCAGCGGCGTCCCCCGTCCGGAGGAGGAGGCGGTGGCGGCGGCTTCCTCCTCGTGGCGGAGGAGCCCGGTCGCTGCGGTCACTACTGTTCGTCTCGATGCTCGCCTTCCGTGCCCGCTTCGACCTGGGCCTGCTCCTCGACGCCGTGATCGGCACCGTGCTGTTCGTGATCGGCGTCGGCTACGTCGTCGTCTACGCCGAGATCGGGCCGACCGTGCCGTGGGCCGACTCCCCGTCGGTGCCGGTGTCGATCGCCGTCGTCGCCCTCGGCACGCTGCCGGTCGTCGTCCGCCGCCGTGCCCCGATCGTCGCGCTGCTCGTCGGGAGCGTCGCCCTGGTCGTCGCCCGCTGGATCTACGTGCAGGAGTACCAGACGACGTCGATCGCGATGTTCTTCCTGCTGATCGCAGCGGGCAGCGACGGTGACGCGGCGCGACGCACGCCCGCTCGGGTGGCGGCTGCCTCCCTGCTCGCGATCGCGCTGGCGCGGGGCATCTGGGAGGAACGACGCTTCATCGACCTCGGCTACTACACCGAGCGGGCCTGGTTGCTGGGGGTGGCGATCGCGCTGGCCGTCAACGTGGTGTTCATCGCCGGCGGGTGGGCGATCGGCGAGCTGATCCGACGCCAGCGGGAGCGGACCGTCGAACTCCAACGCCTCAACGCCGAGCTCGCCACCCAACAGCAGCGGCTGGCCGAACGGGCCGTCGTCGACGAGCGGGTGCGGATCGCCCGCGAGATCCACGACGTGGTCGCCCACCACGTGAGCGTGATGGGTGTGCAGGCCGGCGCGGCCCGGCGGGTGCTGGCCAACAACCCTGACGGCGCCACCCAGGCCTTGGCCACGATCGAGGACTCGAGCCGTGAGGCCGTGCGGGAGCTCCAGCAGCTGCTCACCTTCCTGCGGCGCGAGCCGGCCGCCGAACCCGGCGCCGAGCCGCGAACCGGCACCGCCTCCGACGTGATCGACGCTCGGCCGGACGCAGGCGGGGACGGGGTCCACGACCCCCTGCCGGGGCTCGGTCGGCTCGACGAGTTGCGGGCCCAGGTCGCCGCCGCCGGGCTGGCGGTGCGCTTCCGGCTGGAGGGCGAACCCCGCCGGCTCGGTCCCAGTCTCGACCTGTCGGCGTTCCGCATCGTGCAGGAGGCGCTCACCAACGTCCGCAAACACGCCGGCGCCGAGGAGGCCGACGTGACCGTCCGCTATGGGCCCGACCACCTCACCCTGGTGATCGCCGATCGCGGCCGCGGCGTCGCCGAGCTCGTGCCCGCCGGCGCACCGGCGTCGCCCCCGATCGGCGGCAACGGGTTGCGCGGCATCCGGGAACGGGTCGCCCTCCACGGTGGGGTGGTGTCGGCGGGCGCACGGCCCGGCGGCGGCTTCCTCGTCGAGGCCGAGCTGCCCTACGAGGGCGCGGCGGTTGCCCGATGAGCGGGGTCGACCACGGTGCCGGCAGCGCCCTCGACGCGGTGCGGGTCGTGCTGGTCGACGACCAGGCGATGCTGCGCGGCGGCCTGCGCCTGATCATCGACAACGAGGACGACCTGGTGGTCGTGGGCGAGGCGGCGGACGGCGACGAGGCCCTGCGGCTCGTGCGCTCGGCCCGACCCGACGTGGTGCTGATGGACATCCAGATGCCGGTGATGGACGGCCTCGCCGCCACGCCACTGCTCTTGGCCGAGGCGCCCGACACCAAGGTGCTGGTGCTCACCACCTTCGAGACCGACGACTACATCTTCGACGCCCTGCGAGCGGGCGCCAGCGGCTTCCTGCTCAAGAACGCGCCCCCCGAGGACCTGCTCGACGCCATCCGGGTCGTGGCCCGCGGGGAGGCGCTGCTGTCGCCGTCGGTCACCCGACGGGTGATCACGGGGCTCAACGAGGCGGTCGGGGCTCCAGCGCCCGCGCCGTCGCCCCTGCTCGAGCAACTGACCGCCCGGGAACGCGAGGTGCTCGTCGAGCTCGCCCGTGGCCTGTCCAACGCCGAGATCGCCGAGCGCCTCTTCGTCGGCGAGGTGACCGTGAAGACCCACGTCTCCAACGTGCTCACCAAGCTCGGCCTGCGCGACCGGGTGCAGGCGGTGGTGTTCGCCTACGAGCACGGCGTCGTCACCGCCGGCCAGACGCCGCCCGACGACCCCGCATAGCGGGCCGTCGGGTCGGACCGGCCCGACGGGTCCGGCCCGATTCCGGTCACCCGCTGACCGGGGCGATGCCTAGGCTGCGGCGATGGCGACCCTCGTGTGCTTCCACGCCCACCCCGACGACGAGTCGATCACCACCGGCGGCCTGATGGCCCGCGCCGCAGCGGCCGGTCACCGGGTGGTGCTGGTGTGCGCCACCAACGGCGAGCTCGGCGAACCGGTGCCCGGGGTGCTGGCCGAGGGTGAGACCCTGGGCGAACGCCGCATCGTCGAGATCGCCGAGTCGGCCGCAGCTCTCGGCGCCGAACCGCCCCGGCTCCTCGGCTACCACGACTCCGGCATGATGGGGGAGCCGACCAACGACGACCCGGCGTGCTTCTGGCAGGCCGACGTCGAGGCGGCTGCGGCCCAACTGGCCGAGATCCTGACCGAGGTCGAGGCCGACGTCGTCACGATCTACGACGACCACGGCGGCTACGGCCACCCCGACCACATCCAGGTGCACCGGGTCGGCCTGCGGGCGGCCGAGTTGGCCGGCGTCGATCACGTCTACGAGGCGACGACCAACCGCGACGCCATGAAGGCGATGCTCGAGCAGCTCCCGCCGGAGGAGAACGACTTCGACCCCGACCTGCTCGAGGTGTTCGGCACCCCCGAGGCCGATCTGTCGTTCGTGGTCGACGTGACCGACCAGACCGACGCCAAGCGGGCGTCGATGCTCGCCCACCGCAGCCAGATCGCCGACGACAGCTTCTTCCTGGCCATGCCCCCCGAGGCGTTCGCCCAGGCATTCGGCACCGAGAGCTTCAACGTCCCCGGCGTCACCGCCACCGGCGGCCCGACCGCGGTCGAGCTGCTGCCCGGATTGGGGTAGCTGGCGCCCCGGGTTACAAGGTGGTCGATCCTCGCGCCTTGTGGGGCGAGAGGGCGGGCGGTAGCATGGTCGCATGTCCAGCGCTGGTGATCTCGCAGTTTCGGGTCGCGGTCAGATGAGCCTTCCGGCAGCGGCCCGTCGCCGGTGGGGCCTCGAGGGTGGAGGACGGATCGGCTTCCTCGACATCGGTGATGCGGTCGTCCTCATCCCGTCGTCGGCCGACGAGCTCTTGGCCGATGCGCTCGAGCAGGTCAGCGATCGCGAGTGGGACGCCGCCCGAGCTGGATTCGGCGACGCCGGCCTTGCGACCGAGTGATCCGACTCGTCGACGACCAGCAGCTCGGGCGGCTGCTCCGTGATCGAACCCGTTCGTCGAGCGGCGTGTTCACCACGGGGCTCTGGTACGTCCGACTTTGTCAGGCCGTCCTGTCGACCGACGAGCGGACCGGTGTCCTGTCGGCTCCGTTCGTTGCGCTGCCAGAGCCGTTACGCGCACGCGCCATCCGTGCGGTGCTGGCGTTGCCGGATGAGATCGGCCTCGTGTCGTTCCGCGAGTTGGGCCCGACGGTCGGCCAGCTTCGGGCCCGGCATCGCTTGAACCTGTTGGGGATGGAGGCTCTCGCCGCAGCCGTCCACCTCTCGTCGGAAGACCGCGAACTGGTCGTCGAACTCTCGGTGAGTTCGCCGAAGCTCGAAGCGTCGCTCGAGCTCGAGGGCATCGCGTACCGTCGGGTCTGACGACGGCGGCCGGCCGGCCGCTCAGAGGCCGGGGGTGAGGAAGTAGGCGCGGATCCCGAGGCCCATCAGGAACAGGCCGCCGTAGCCGTAGAGCAGGTAGCGCCACTCGGTGAGCTGCTGGCGGTAGCTGTAGATGATGCCGACCGACGCCAGCGCCACGAACCCGTAGAACACGTGCATGCTCGGCGCCTCGCGGCCGTCCTCCTGGAGGAGCACCGCGCCGAGGGTCACCTGCACGACGATGGCGAGCTGGGCCACGATCGTGAGCGACCACATCGCTCGTTCGGCGAGGCCGTCGCGCAGCGCCGGGACCTTGTTGGCCACCAGCGCCCACACGCCGGCGAGGCCGTTGGTCACGATCACCACCCAGGCCCACGAGGCGTGCAGGTCGAACAGGCTCACCGGGCCGAGGGTAGCCATCGGCGGTAGCGTGAGGCGATGCGTCATCGTCGATTCGCCGTGGCCGCAGCGGTCGCCCACGACATCGAGCTGGTCGCCCGACGCGGCGACCTGATGGTGGCCGAACGAGACGGCGCCGCCGCCCTCGACTGGGAGTTGATCCTGCACTCGGTCGAGGCCGTCGAGCTCGAGCGGGCCCCCTACCGACTGGGGATGCAGACCGACGAGGGTCTGCTGGTCGGTCCGGCGGTGCTGGTGCGCAGCGACGGTCGCTGCCACGTGTTCCGCGGCGCCGGCGACCTGGCCGGGTTCCCCGGGTTCGACTGAACGCCGTCCGAGTTCGACGCTCAATCGAGGTCGGTGACCGCCTCGGCCACCGCGAGCTCGACGTCGCGCGTCTGGCCGCCGCGCTCGAGGTAGCGCCGCATCCGGGCGTTGGTGCCGGGCAGTCGGAGGGTGTCGGCGAACAGGTCGCTCTCGACGTCGAGGCCCTCGGCGAGGGGGAGATGTTCGGCGTTGCGGACCGACGCCTT
>JBPEXC010000279.1:0-6612 GCA_052032035.1 Acidimicrobiales bacterium
GTGGTCAGTCGCCGCGGCCGTCGTCCTCGTCGGGGATCACGATGTCCCAGCGGTCGAGGCAGTCCTTGCAGCGGTAGGCGAGCACGTCGCCCGGGTCGAGCGGGCCGTCCTCGGGGAACCAGCCCAACGGGTAGCACGTGCCACCACAGTCGACGCAGACGATTTCGGGGTCAGGCATCGGCACGCGGCGAGACTACCCGGCACCCTTCGGCATTGGGTCAACGACACGGCCCCACACGACACCACAGCCACCCAATCCCCCAACCCGCCGGCTGGGCTGCGGGAGCGCCGTCCAGCGGGTGACACGACGGGTAGCCTGCGAACGATGCGTGTGATCGCCGGCGAGGCCCGAGGCCGCAAACTCCTGGCCCCCGAGGGCCGTGGCACCCGGCCGATCACCGACCGGGCGAAGGAGGGCATCTTCAACATGCTCGTCTCGCTCGGCGGCGTCGACGACCTCCGGGTGCTCGACCTGTTCGCCGGCAGCGGGTCGTTCGGCATCGAATGCCTGAGCCGGGGCGCCGCGGCGGTCACCTTCGTCGAGCGCAACCGGGCTGCCGCCAAGGTGATCGAGCAGAACCTCGCCACCCTCGGCTTCACCGACCGGGCCACCGTCCGCACCGGAGCGGTCGAGCACGTCGTCGCGGCCGAACCCCACGCCGACCTCGCCTTCTGCGACCCGCCCTACGCGGACGACGTGTGGGCCGACCTGCTCCCGCGCATCCCGGCCGACCTGCTCGTCGGCCACGCCGAGCGGGAGATCGCCCTCGTCGAGCCGTGGGCCGAGCTCAAGCGACGCAACTACGGGCGGGCGAAGATCGTGATCGCCGAGCGCACCGGCACACCGACCGACTGACCGACTGGCCGGGACCCCTCAGCCCTTGAGCAGGAACGCGGCGTCGTCGGGATCGAGCAGATCCTCGAGTTCGGCCGCCAGCAGGGGGTGGTGCTCGAGCCCCGGGTCGCCGTCGACCACCTCGATCGCGGCCTGCCGTGCGTCCGCCACCACCTGACGGTCGCGGCGCAGCGACGCCAGCTTGAGGTCGTTGCGACCCTTCTGCCGCTCCCCCATGATCGCCCCCTCGCCTCGCAGGTCGAGGTCGACCTCGGCCAGCTCGAAGCCGTCGGTCGAGGCGACGAGGGCCTCGAGCCGGGCGACGCCGTCGTCGGTGGTGGCGAGCCCGACCAGCCAACAGATCGAGGCATGTTGGCCTCGACCGACCCGTCCGCGGAGCTGGTGGAGCTGGGCGATGCCGAAGCGGTCGGCGTCGAGGATCACCATCACGGTGGCGTTGGGGACGTCGACGCCGACCTCGATCACGGTGGTGGCGACCAGCACGTCGAGGTCGCCGCGCCGGAAGGCGTCCATCGCGGCGTCCTTCTCGTCGGACGGCATGCGACCGTGGAGGAGCCCGATCCGCAGTCCCTCCAGCTCCTCGTCGGCCAGTCGGGCGTAGATCAGCTCGGCGGAGGCGACCTCCATCTTGTCCGACTCGTCGATCAGGGGGCACACGACGTAGGCCTGCCGCCCCTCGGAGATCTCGAGCCGCACCTCGGCCCACAGCTCGGCCAGCGCCGCCTCGGCCTCCTCGGGGTCGACCTCGATGCCGGCGTCCTCGTCGAGGTCGAAGATGGCGTCGAGCTCGAGCGAGCCCGGGGCCCGCACCCATCGGGTCTCGATCGGGGTCCGGCCCGGCGGCAGTTCGTCGAGCACGCTGACGTCGAGGTCGCCGTAGACGGTCATCGCCGCGGTGCGCGGGATCGGGGTGGCGGTCATGACGAGCACGTCGGGCACGAGGTCGCCCTGCGACTTCTCGCTCAGCGCCGCCCGCTGCTCCACGCCGAAGCGGTGCTGCTCGTCGATGACGACGACGCCGAGGTCGTCGAAGGTGACCGCGTCCTGGATCAGGGCGTGGGTGCCGATCAGGATGTCGACCTGGCCGAGCAACAGCTCCGACAGGATCCGCTTGCGTTCGCCGGCCCCGACCCGGTTGGTGAGCAGCTCGATCTTGAGGGGCCGTTCACCGAGGAGCGAACCCTCGTCGGGCACCTCGAACCCGGCGAGGAGCCGGCTGATGCCGGCGTGGTGCTGCTCGGCCAGCACCTCGGTGGGCGCCATCAGCGCCGCCTGGTGACCGCCGTCGATACCGGCGAGCATCGTGGCCACCGCCACCAGGGTCTTGCCGGCGCCGACGTCGCCCTGCAGCAGGCGGTGCATCGGCACCCGTCGCTCGAGGTCGCGCAGGATCTCGTCGATCGCCCGTTCCTGGGCGCCGGTGAGCGGGAACGGCAGCCCGTCGCGCAGCCGACCGATGCTGGGGCCGTCGATCCGGTGGACCACGCCAACCTCGGTGGCCTCGATCGCCCGCTTGCGCAGGACGAGGGCGAGCTGCATCCGGAACAGTTCGTCGAACACCAGGCGACGCCGAGCCGCCATCGCCTCGGCCATCGACTCGGGCCCGTGGATGCCAGAGATCGCCGCGTTGCGGTCGATGAAGTCGTGACGGTCGAGCAGCGCCATCGGCACCGGATCGGCGAGCCCCCGCCCCTTGGGCGGCACGATGCGGCGGAGGGCCTCGGCGACGAAGCCGGCGACGTCGGCCGAGTTGAGTCCCGTCTTCTCCGACTGGGGGTAGACGGGCACGATGCGGCCGGTCTGGTCGCCGACGAGGTCGACGACCGGGCTCGACATCTGCAGCGTGCCTCGGAACGACGTCACCTTGCCGAACACGACGGCCTGGCGCCCCTCCGACAGCTGCCGTTCCCGCCAGCGTTGGTTGAAGAACGACAGCTCGAGCGTGCCCGACCCGTCGGTGACCCGGACGTTGACCAACACCCGGTTGCCCCGCACCCGCCGCGACGACGAGCGGAGGACCGTCACGAGCACCGACGCCTCGTCGCCCTCGACCAGTTCGGCGATGCGCCGCTCGTTGGTGCGGTCGAGGTAGCGCCGGGGGTAGAAGCTGAGCAGGTCGGCCAGATCGTGGATCTCGGCGGCCGCCAGCGCCTTGGCCTTCTTGGGGCCCACCCCCTTGAGCGCCTCCACGCCGAGGTCGCGCAACTCGGCCGTCGTGATCGGCGGACGCTCGGCGCCCGGTGCCCCGCTCGTCGGCGGGCTCATCGGTGGTCGCTCCGGCCGGGCATCACGGTCCCCACGGCTCGCAACCTACCGCCCCCTCTGGCAACCTCGGGCCATGACCGCCGACGACACGAGCGCTACCACCGCACCGATCTCGAGCTTCCCGGTGCCCGAGCTGGCCGACCTGCCCGACGACGTGCGGGCCACGATCGAGGGCGTGGCCGAGCGCTCCGGCTTCATCCCCAACGTCTTCCTCGTGCTGGCCCACCGACCGGCCGAGTTCCGGGCCTTCATGGCCTATCACGACGCGCTGATGGAGCCCGAGCGGCTCGATCCGCCCCGGGCCAGCGGGCTGTCCAAGGCCGAGCGCGAGCTGATCGTGGTGGTCACCAGCGCCCGCAACGACTGCCTCTACTGCGTGGTGGCCCACGGGGCGATCCTGCGGGTGCGCTCGGGCAACCCGCAGCTCGCCGATCAGGTGGCGCTCAACTGGCCGGGTGCAGACCTCAGCGACCGGGAGCGGGCGATCTGCGCCTTCGCCGTCAAGGTCGCCCTCACCCCGGCCGAGGTCAGCGCCGAGGACCGGGCTGCGCTGGTCGCCGCCGGACTGTCGGAGGAGGACGTCTGGGACGTCGGTTCGATCGCCAGCTTCTTCGCCCTGTCGAACCGGATGGCGCACCTCACCGAAATGCGGCCCAACGATGAGTTCTATTCCATCGGAAGATAGTTTCCCGGCGCTCTTTTCCCCTCTCCCATCGCTGGCGTAGATTGACCGGTGTCTCGCTCACCCGGCGAGTCGTCCGGTGGTCCCGCACGGCAGCACGCGGTCCCCACCAGCCTCCAACGACAGCACTGAACGAGGAGCCCTCATGCAAGGCGTGATCAAGTCGTACGATCCGGTGACCCGAGACGGTGTCGTCCTGGTCGACACGGATCTCAGCGAGATCGACTTGTCTCCCGTCGCGCTCGAGGGCTCGGTGTTCCGGATGCTGCGGCCGGGTCAGCGCGTCATCTTCGACCTCGATTCCAACGGTCAGGCCACCGAACTCCGGCTTGGCTCCGAGGTCGACATGGGCACGCCTTCCTGGTTGGAGGAAGCCCAGTAGGGGGAACGGCCGGCCTCGCTCCACGGCGGGGTCGGTTTCGATGGCCGTCAGGGAGGGGATGCCCGACGGTGTCGGCAACTTGAGTGAGTTCGACAACGACGTCGGAGACAACAACGTGAATCCAGCACCCACCCGTACCAGCGACCAGGTCGCCGCGGAGCTCGAGGCAGCTCTCGGTCTGCAGGGCGTGAACGTCCGCCACGGCCTGTCCCAGGACGAGCTGTTCGAGGCAGCCGTCGCGAACGACCGCGGTTGGGTCGACCCCAACGGCAGCGGCGACGATCAGAAGGCGTTCGCCACCAAGCTCGGTGTCGACGGCCCGCTCGTCTACTACACGGATCCCACCTGCACGGGCCGCCCGACGAAGGACACCTTCGCCGTCGCCCGTCCCGGGATCGCCGACGAGGTCTGGTGGAAGCCCGACTTCCAGCAGTTCGACCCCGACAAGTTCGACGCCCTGCTGCCGCGCGTCGTCGAGCACCTGAACGCCAAGGGCGGGACCCTCTACAGCACCGACGTGTTCTGTGGCTGGGATCCGGAGTTCGCCGAGCCCTACCGCTTCGTGGGCGAGTACGCCACCCACGCCTACTTCTGCAACATCATGTTCCCGAAGCAGGTCCGTGACGACGCCGACCGTCCCACCACCGGGTGGACGCTGCTCAACGTGCCGTCGTTCCACTGCGACCCCGAGCGCGACGGCACCCTCACCAACCGTGCGGTGATCATCGACATCGAGAACCGGGTGGCCCTGGTGCTCGGTCGCGCCGACTACTGCGGCGTCAACAAGAAGACGATGTTCACGCTGATGAACTTCGTGCTGCCGGCCAAGGGGCAGCTGTCGATGCACTGCTCGGCCAACGTCGGCGCCGACGGCGACTCGGCGATCCTGTTCGGCCTGTCGGGCACCGGCAAGACGACCCTGTCGGCCGACGCCCACCGCCTCCTGATCGGCGACGACGAGCACGTCTGGACCGAGGGTGGCGTGTCCAACTTCGAGGACGGCTGCTACGCCAAGCTGATCGACCTCGACAAGGACAACGAGCCGGTCATCGCGGCCGCCCTGTCGATGAAGGGCACCCTGATCGAGAACGTGCCGACGCTGCCGGGTCAGGCCATGGCCGACACCGACCCGCAGGACCTCGACCTGTTCGACGGGTCGATCACCGAGAACACCCGCTTCGCCTACCCCCTCGCCTGCAACCCGGGCGTGGCCGAGGGTGCCAAGGGTCCCCACCCCGAGACGATCGTGCTGCTCACCGCCGACGCGTTCGGCGTGTTGCCCCCGGTGTCGATCCTCACCCCGGACGAGGTCATGTACCACTTCGTGTCGGGCTTCACCTCGAAGCTCGCCGGCACCGAGGTGGGCGTCACCGAGCCCCAGGCCACCTTCAGCGCCTGCTTCGGTTCGCCGTTCATGAGCCAGAAGCCGTCGGTCTACGCCAAGCTCCTCGCCGACCGGATGGAGAAGCACGACACCCGCTGCATCCTCCTCAACACCGGCTGGAGCGGCGGCGCCTACGGCACCGGCGAGCGCATGAGCCTCAAGATCACCCGGACGCTGCTCGACGCCGCCCTCGACGGCAAGCTCGACGACGCCCCGACCGAGACCCAGGAACAGCTCGGGCTCACGATCCCGACCCAGGTCGAGGGTGTGGACGACACCATCCTCAACCCCCGCAACACCTGGGCCGATCCCGCCGCCTACGACGCGGCGGCCGCCAAGCTCCGCAAGATGTTCCAGGACAACTACGAGGCGAAGGGCTTCTCCGAGCTCGGCATCAAGCCGGCGATGTGAGCCCTGCTGCTCTGCACTCGCGGAGCCAGAATCTGCACTGACATGCACTGACGGCGCCCGATCCTCTCCGGAGGGTCGGGCGCTTTCGCGTCCCGGCACGGCGGGAGGTAGCGTCGCCGCCACCACGACCGTGAGGGGGAACCGCGGTGCCGGACCAGACCGACCATTCGACCTACGAGACGTTGCGGGTGCGCATCGCCGACCACGTGGCGGTCGCCACGATCGACGCCCCACCGGTGAACGTGATGACGCTGACGATGCTGCGCGACCTGCTGGCCTTCGGCCACGCCGTCGCCGCCGACGACGAGGTGCGCGTCGTCGTGCTGCGGTCGGCCCACCCCGACTTCTTCATCGCCCACTTCGACGTCGAGGTGCTCGTCGGCATGCCGACGGACACATCACCGACCGAGGCTCCGCCGACCAACAGATCGGCCCGGCCCAACCGGTTCCGGGAGCTGTGCGACCTCTTCGCCTCGATGCCCAAGCCGACGATCGCCGAGATCGCCGGCCGGGTCGGGGGCGGCGGCTTCGAGCTGTCGAGCGCCTGCGACATGCGCTTCGGGGCCCTCGATCGCACCGTGATCAACCAGATGGAGGTGCCACTCGGGATCCTGCCCGGCGGAGGCGGCACC